>DMBA01000368.1:0-11599 GCA_003446315.1 Ruminococcus sp.
AACCGCTGAATCCATCGGAGATACCGATTTTATCAGCGGTTTCCGAAAAAGAGAACCGGTGAAACGGAAGCGGAAGAACCCGCAGAACCGTTTCACCGGTCATTTTTATTCACAGATGCCGAAGCCGAGGACAAAGAAGTTCTGATCCAGCGGTTTGAGGGAGACTGTATGCACACCGGAATCGGCAGCCTGCACGGCAAAGACGTGATTTTCATTGCCCCAGCCGTAGATGGAATTGCTTTGCAGGATATTTTTCTTCATCGGCACGCCGTCAACCGCGATCTCACAGCTTCCGAATTCCGGCAGCCGGTGCACGAGATAAAACACGGCAAGGATCCTGCATGAAACGGTGATCTCCAGCCCGCCGTTTTCGGCATTGACCGCCCAGACCACAGGATAGAATTGATGGGGATTGGGGATGACCGGACAATTTGTCTGAACAAAGGGGCAATCCGGATCCGGCTTTATCATTTTCAGTTTGGTATAGGGTGCATCGAGCCACGGTTCGGGCAGCGGCAGCGCAGGCGAATCGGGCTGCATCCGGAGCTGCCGGACGAGATACATCAGGCAGTCCGCGAGCAGACGGTGTCCGTCGGCATTCGGATGGCTTTCCTCATCGGCATAATCCTGCCATTGGAGATCACCGCGTTTCAGAACGGGATCAAGCCCTTTGCGCAGGATGGTATAGGGCAAATGGTAATGCTCAGCGATCTCAGTCATAAAGCCTTCGCAGGAATAGCCGTTGGTACTGCGGAGAATGAACAGGCAGACCAGCGGCGGATCGGGCGCAGTCAGGAGCTTTCGGAGCAGACTTTCAAACGCAATGACACTTGGTTTCAGCGTTGTTTCATTGATGGCGAACTCCAGAAAAACGAGATCGGGATGCGAAGCAAGGATGCGTTCATCAGTCAGCAGATTGGCAGAAACGCAGTTCATACCGGCTTCCGCGCAAAGAACGGTCTGCACAGCGCAGCCTTGCTGCTGCAAATCATCGGCGAGCATCTGCGGATAGGCATAGGGCTGCACATGCAGTGCGATATAGCCTTGCGTGACAGAGCCGCCCATAAACCCGATGGTCAGTGTTTTTTTTGAAAAGAGCTTGCCGGTCGGGATGCCGGAGCCGGCGCTGCAAAAGGCATTTGCAGCAATTTCTGCACGGATTTTGTCCGGAATCATGCAGGTTCCCCCTGTCGGTAATGGATTATGGATCAGCCGCTGATGACCGCATGGATCAGCGGTGCGACATCGGGTTTGGAATCGGAGACCGAAACGGCTTTCCGCAGCCGGATCTCAGCTTCATCCAATTGCGCCTCATTTGCCGCGTACATGGTCAGGAGCGCATCGCCTTTCTGCACAGGATCGCCGGGCTTCACAGCCAGAACGATGCCGGCAGCGGGATCAATGGCATCTTCTTTCGTCAGTCTGCCTGCGCCGAGCGTCACGGAAGCATGTCCGATCTCCTCGCTTTGCATAGCAGAGACCCAGCCGCCGGAACGGGCAGTCAGGACGCGGGAGCAGGCAGCCTGCGGGAGCAGACCGGGCTGTTCGGTGATGCGGGGATCGCCGCCCTGCCCTTCGATCATCATGCGGAGCCGTTCGAGCGCAGCGCCGGAGCTGACGGCATGTTCCGCTTTTTTCCGGCAATCCGCTTCGGGTGTACCGGTCATGCGGAGCAATTCAGCGGCGAGCGCAAGGCAGAGTTCGCCAAGATCATTTTGTGTATTGCCCTGCAAAACGGAGATGGCTTCCTGCACTTCAAGCGCATTGCCGATGCTATAGCCAAGCGGCCTGTCCATATCGGTGAGCACAGTGGTACACTGTCTGCCGTCGGCGGCAGCAGCGCTGCGCATCAAGCGGGAGAGTTCGGCAGCATCTGCATCATTTTTCATAAAAGCGCCGCTGCCGACCTTGACATCGAGCAGGATATGGTCAGCGCCGGTGGCAAGTTTTTTGCTCATGATGCTGGCGCAGATCAGCGGGATGGAGTCAACGGTTTCGGTGACATCCCGGAGCGCATAGAGTTTTTTATCGGCAGGCGCGAGATTACCGGTCTGCATCGCAACGGCGAAGCCTGCATGCCGGACGAGTCTGAGGAACGCATCCGGATCCAGCGCAGTGCTCAGACCGGGGATGCTTTCGAGCTTATCAATGGTACCGCCGGTATGACCGAGTCCTCTGCCGGACATTTTCGGCATAAAGATGCCGCATGCAGCAGCGATGGGTGCAAGGATGAGGGTGGTTTTATCGCCGACACCGCCTGTGCTGTGTTTATCTGCAACAGCGCCGGGCAGATCCCAGTGCATGACCTGACCGGAATCCCGCATTGCCATTGTGAGGGCAGCGGTTTCGGCTTCGGACAGCCCTTTGCAGCAGACTGCCATGAGCCATGCAGAAAGCTGATAATCGGGGATCAGCGGATCAGAAACGGTACCGCGCACAATGGCACGGATCTCATCGTCAGACAGCGGAACGCCCTGTTTTGTTTTCCGGATGCAGTCGGTCATATGGAATACAGACATTTTCAGTTCCTCGCTTTCTTCATTTATAGCCGTAAATACAGAACAGTTCCTGTTCCATTTCAAATGGGATTGAAAGGTACTTCAGCATTGCTGTGATCTGTTCACTCAGGTCATTTTCAACCGTGCGGGGTTTTGTGCAATAGGGGAGTGCGCCGCGCAGATGCCCGTTTTCCGGATGCGGCAGCAGGATCACCGGACGGATTTTCACCCATTCGATGGCGAATGCGATATCGGGGAAATAGCTTTCGCAGTGTGCGCCGCAGATGCAGGGATAATTCCAGTCACCGGCATAGCTGACACCTTCCGGATCAAAAAGCGTGCGCATCGTGAAATACGGTGCTTTCGGCAGCGCACCTTTCATCATGTACCGCAGCTCTTTCCACTTGGTATCATTCATATAGCTGCACAAATTCCGCTGCGCAATGATTTTGTGTGCATTTTCCTTGGTAATACGCATGTTCCGCACCTCATTTAATGTACTTCGATGAAATCGGAGCTCACATAGCCGTCTTTTCCGTTATAGGTCGTAAAGTACCAGCCGTCGCCGTTGTCATAGAAGCTGATCTCGGTGCCGTCGGGGATCTTGCAAAGGGATCTGCTGAATTTCGAAGGTGATTGCCGCAGATTGAGATCGGAGCCGTATTTTGTCCGGACGGTACCGTATTGGAGCGTGGGCTGCGGGGGTGCAGCGGGAACGGTATCGGTATGGGTGGTGATGACAGGCGGTGCAGTTGCTGCGGCGGTAGTGGTATAGGAACCGCGTCTGATGAAATCAGCGCTGACATAACCGTTAAAGGATTTATAGTGCACATAGTACCAGTCATCGCGCCCGAAGGAATAGAGTTCGAGCTCAGTATGCTGCGGGATCTTTGCAAGGGATTTGGAATCGGTGGAAGGTTTCTCGCGCAGATTCAGTTCTGTACCGGTCTGTGTCTGCACATAGCCTGTGCCGACGAGGGTCGCAGCGAGCGCAGAGCCGCGGGTTTCGCCGCAGACAGAGCAGGTTTCGGGTGCAGAGGGGGTAGCGGCTTGCCATTTATGTCCAAGCGGTTCGCCCTCAGTTTTGCCGCATCTTTTGCAGGTTTTGGGGTGTTCGCAGTCGGCATCTTTCCAGTCATGGCCGAGCGCTTCGCCGTCAGATTTTCTGCAAGTATGGCAATAGCGGGGCGTTTCGCAGTCGGCGGCGGTCCAGTCGTGACCAAGCGGTTCGCCTTCGGTCGCACCGCAGACAGAGCAGGTTTTGGGATGTTCGCAGTCGGCGGGCATCCATGTATGGGGCAGCGGGTCGCCTTGTGTCGCGCCGCAGACCTCACAGGTTTCCGGTGCAGTACAGGAAGCGGGCCGCCAGCGATGGGCAGCGGGCGCGCCGACTGTTTTGCCGCAGATGGTACAGGTTTGCGGCAGTTCGCAGGTCGCAGCAGACCATTCATGGAAGCATATGACATGCGTATAGAGCAGGATCCCGAATCCCAGAACGGCGATCAATGCAACGATGACGGCAGTCAGCAGCGGGACGACCCATTGCGGCATTGTATTTTTTTGCGGCGGCTGTTGTTTTTGGGGGCGGGGATTCGGCATTTGCTGCATTCTCGGAGAATCCATCATTTCACATCCTTTGATTTGACAGAAGAACGGATCGCAGGAATGGAAAGAGCAGCCTGAAAGCTATGCTCTCAGACTGCTTCCTTCCATTCCCTTTTTTTACATGTTGCTCAAAGTAACAGTATTATCAGTGGCTGCCTGCGCATCTGCACCGGCAGATTGTTCTGCGTCAGGCTGATAGTCGCCGGCAGCTTCGGCAGCCGCAGCGAGGGATGCAAGTGCATCATTGTTTGCAGCCGGAGCTGCCGGGGTCACAGGCGCAGCGGGTGCTGCGGGAGCAGGAACGGCTGTAACGGAAGGGGGCGCAGGGATCGGCGTGACAGCGGGAGCCGGAGCAGGAGCCGGATTCTGTGCTTTGGCATTCTTCTCCAGTTCTTTTTTCTTTTCAGCATGGAGCTTGTCGAAATCCTTATCGTCATAGTCGCCTTCGAGCCAGCCGACGCGCTGCATCTGCTTGACGGGAATGCGTTTCAGCGGTGAATACAGGAATTTCGGACAGTGGTAACTGGCGTCTACCATGCCCTTTTTTGTACATAGTACCTTATTGCCGTCGCTGGAGCGCTTGCCGTGTTCACAGTATTCGCATTTCGGCTCGATTGCCTTTCCGAAATACTTACCGCCTTTAGAGAATACATCAAAAAGTCCCATATTGGTCACCTCATTCACCGGCAAAGCAGCAGCATCCGGCTGACACTGCACATTTGCCCTTCTATTTTCTCCATTATAACATATTTTTTTCGATTTGTCTAGTCCTTTTTTATAAGAAGTGGAAATCCGGTACAAAAAATTAAGAGAGATGGGAAGACAGAGCCGGAACGTGAGATTGCGGCATGCTGTGCAAACACGGCAGCGGAACCGGACAGGGGAAGAAAATGGGCGGCGGGGAGCATGAGGCAAGCCGAAAGGACGGCGGCAGCGAGCCGGAACAGGAGCAGTTTGCGGAGCTTTATGCCGCAGCCGAGGGCGAGGCACTGACAGTGCACGCAGAGACCGCCGAAGGAGAGGAACCCGGCGCACAGCGGGAGCAGGATATGCAGGGGCAGACCGCAGGAAAAGAGCAGCGGGAGCTGAGAAACATCGGTCAGGACGGCAAAGAAAGCGCGGGTCATCTGCGCCGGAAGACCGCACAGCAGACCGATCCGGATGAGCAGGGGAAGAATGCCGAGCCATTCGCAAAACAGCCGGATGATGCCGAAAAAGAGCACCGTACCGCAAATTCTGGCAAGACTTTGCATCGCCGCAGAAACGGCATCGGGCAGCGAATCGCGGGAGAAACCGGCAGCGGGCGCAGGCGCATCGGAAATATGGTCTTCTTTTTGTTTGGGACGCAGGAGCACGCCGAGCAGGAGATTGGAACAGCAGCAGGCGGCGAGCATCCACCAGCCGGCGGCAGGGCAGCCGAATAATTGCGCACCTGCAAGCCCGACCAAAAAAGCGGGGCCGCCGCCGAAGCAGAAGCAGGAGCGCACAGCGGCATGCCGGATGGAGAGTCTGCCGGAACGGACGGCGCGGTTCAGCAGCAGTGCCCCGACGGGATAGCCTGCGATCTGACTGACGAGAAAGATGCCGGTGATTTCGGCATCACAGCGGAGCAATTTTTGCAGGATACGGAGTTTGGAGCTGAGCCAGGCGCAAGCGCCGGTCGATTGCAGCAAAACGGCGAGAGCCGTACAGCCGAACAGGGAAGGGATCAGTGTATTGAGACAGAGCGCGATCTGTTCTGAGATGACGGCAGCGGCGGCAGGCGCATTTGCAGCGAGCAGCGCGGTCAGGGTGAGGAGAAACGCAGTCAGAAGCGGGGAGATGAGCTGTGCTTTTTTCAGATTATGCATAGATAGACCCCTTTCTTTTCCGTTTATTTTATGCGCAGATACATACATTCAGAACAGCGGGCATATGTTTTTGCAGAGGGGTGATGCTATGGAACCTTTTTCCGTTTTTCAGGATCGCATAGAGATCTGCGGCAACACAGATCTGTTTCTGGATCGCTGCCGTCGGCTGCTGGAATGCAGTGATATGCTGGTGCAGGCAGAGATCGGCGGGCACAAAGTTGCGGTATGGGGCAGAAATCTGCGTGCATCGGATTACAGTGCAGGCGGATTGCATGTCCGCGGAGAGATCTGCACAATTGAGTTTGACGGCGGCTTATGAGCCGGAAGGGGGATACAGGGAAGATCATGGCAGAGATTCGGTTTCAGGCAGGCGGAACAGCGCTGTCAGCATTTCGGGATGCGCTGCGCAGGGAAGGGATTGCCTGCAAGGGGCAGCAGATACAGGCAGGCGAATTTTATGCGGCATGTTCGGTGCGGGATGAGCCGCATCTGCGGGCATTGGCGGAGACATATGCCGTCACGCTGACGATCCTGCACCGCAGCGGATTGCGTTACAGGCTTGCGCCGTATCGGTATCGTTTCGGGATTCTGTTCGGATTTTTGCTTGGCGGGATGCTGATTTACTGGTGCAATGCAGGCATCCGGCAGATTGAGATCACGGGAAACGAGCGCGTTTCGGATGATGAAGTGCTGCATGCGCTGGCGGAATTGGGCGTGCAGTACGGCACAAGGTTCCGTGATTTGCCGTACACATATCTGGAGCAGCGGATGCGGCTGAGCATCCATGATATTGAATGGATCACGATGCGGCACACCGGCGGGCGGCTGATCGTTGACATGACAGAGGAGCGCCTGCCGCCGGAGATGGTGCATGACCGGATGCCGGCGAATCTGATCGCAGCGGTACCGGCACAGATCACGAAAGTAGATGTACGCGGCGGGCATGCGGTATGCAAAGCGGGCGATACGGTCAAAGCGGGTGCGGTGCTGATTACCGGCGTACAGGAAGACGCACGCGGATTCAGCCGGTATTATCATGCAGACGGGATCGTGCGCGGGATCTACACAGCGGAATTCACAGAAGAGCAGCCGTTTGTGGCAGAGATCCCTGTGCGGGGGCAAACGCAGACAGAAACGGTGCTTTCGGTTTTCGGAAAGCGGCTGCCGATGACCTTTGGATTCCGTGCGCCGGAAGATCTGTCGCAGGTGATCTATGAGGAAGATGCCGATCCGCTGATGCTGTTCGGGCGGCGCACACCGCTGACGGTTCTGCATTGCCGGTACACACCGCGGGAGACAGCGATCACGGTATTTTCGGAAGCAGAAGCGCGGAAGAAACTGGAAGAATCAGCTGCCCGATACGAGCAAAATTTCCATGCAGAAGATGTGATTATGAGCAGAGAAGCGGAATTTACACGCACAGATTTGGGCATTTCGCTGAAAATCAACTATGTATTTGAAGGTGTTATCGGGAAAAGCAGTGAAATTTTTGTGAAATTATCCTAAAACTATTTCATTTTTCATCGGTTTGTGGTATAATGGAAATAGAATTTTATGCAAAAGGAGTCTCGTGAAAACCACACATGGCAGAACGTATTTGGGAAGCGGCGAATACCGATGAGATCGCCGCAGTATTCGGTAGCTATGACGTCAATGTGAACATGCTGCAAAAGCAGTTTCATGTTGTGATTGTCAACCGCGGCACCGGTGTCAAGATTACCGGCTCCGAGGAGCAGATTGAAAAAGCGGTGCAGGCACTGGATGTCCTGCTGCAAAATGTACGGCGCGGAAACGGCTTGAACGATCAGACCGTCCGCTATGTCGCCACAATGGTCGCAGACAATGCCGCAGAGGAAGTGAAAGCGCTGACAGCAGATGCCGTCAGTGTCACCGTCACAGGAAAGGCAGTCCGGCCGCGCACGGTGGGGCAGAAGCGATATCTGGAAGCGATCGGCTCCAATACGATTGTACTGGGCATCGGGCCTGCGGGCACCGGCAAAACATATCTTGCAGTAGCGATGGCGGTGAAGGCGCTGAAAGCGCACGACATCAGCCGGATCATCCTGACAAGACCGGCAGTGGAAGCGGGCGAAAAGCTGGGCTTCCTGCCCGGCGATCTGCAAGATAAAGTTGACCCGTATCTCCGTCCGCTTTATGATGCACTGTTTGAGATGCTGGGAGCCGAAACGGTCGAGCGTGATCTGGAAAAGAATATTATCGAGATCGCACCGCTTGCGTATATGCGCGGACGGACGCTTGACAATGCATTCATTATTCTGGATGAAGCGCAGAACACGACATCAGAGCAGATCAAAATGTTCCTGACGCGGCTTGGCGAAGGGAGCAAAATGGTCATCACCGGCGATATCACGCAGATCGACCTGCCGGATCCGCACAGATCGGGCTTGATCGAAGCGATGAAAGTGCTTGGCGATGTCGAGGACATTGTGATCCATCAGTTCTCGGAAAAGGATGTTGTCCGTCACAAGCTGGTGCAGGACATCATCACTGCTTACGCGAACTATGAACATAAACACACGCAAAATACACACGAAAGGAAAAAGAATCGAAATGGCTAAATTAAAAGTATATATCAAGGACAGTCAGCATGAGGTAAAGATCCCGGTCGGCATCCGTCTGCTGATCCGCCGCTGCTGTCAGGCAGTTCTGACAACGGAAAACTTCGGGCATGATACCGAAGTAAGCGTATCGTTTGTGAACAATGAAGAGATTCGCAAACTGAATGCGCAGTATCGCAACAAGGATATGGAAACAGATGTATTGTCGTTCCCGCTTTGCGAGGGCGATCATCTGGAGATCAATTCCGAAAACGGTTTTGTACTGCTGGGCGATATTGTTATTTCGATGGAAATGGCAGTCAAGCAGGCAAAGATGTACGGACATGTTCTGGAGCGTGAAGTTGCATTCCTGACGGTGCATTCCATGCTGCATCTTCTGGGATATGACCATGAAGCATCGCCGCTGGAGCAGCGCCAGATGCGTGAAAAGGAAGAATCGGTGCTGGAAAAGCTCGGTTTTTCGAGGGATACCAGTTATATTGTTCCGGAGGAGCAGGAGTAATACATGCAGGATAACAGCAAGACAAAAATTCTGTTTGCAGCGATTGCCGGTCATACGAATGCCGGAAAGTCCTCGCTGCTGAATGCAGTCATCGGGGAAAAGATCGCATCGGTCAGTCCGAAGCCGCAGACAACGCGCACACGGATCACAGGCATCCGGAATATCGGTGAAACGCAGCTTGTGTTTACGGATACACCGGGACTGCACCGTTCCCAGACGAAGCTCGGCGAACAGATGCTGAAAGCGGCGCGGGAAGCGGTATCGGATATTGATTGTGTGATTTTCATGCAGGATTGCACGAAGCCGCTTGGCGAGCAGGAGCAGACGATGCTGGATAATCTGACAAAGCAGGGGACGGCGGTCATATTCATTTATAATAAGATCGACCTGCTGAGTGACAAATCGAAGCTCGTCCCGCTTTTGGCGGAAGCGGAGAACCGCTGGCATCCGCGGGCATTGATCCCGGTATCGGTCATCAAAAACGACGGTGTACAGGCAGTGATTGATGAGCTGATGCAGCTTGCAGTCCCCGGCCCGCATTATTTCCCGGAGGAAATGATTACCGATCAGCCGGAGCGCGTGCTGGCAGCGGAACTGGTGCGGGAGCAGCTTTTATATCTGCTTCAGGATGAGGTACCGCACGGCATCGCTGTCGTGACGGAATCGTTCTCGGAACGTGATGACAAAGACCTGCTGAATATCTCGGTCTTGATCTACTGTGAAAAGGAATCGCACAAGCGGATCATCATCGGCAAGAACGGTGCCATGCTGAAAAAAGTGGGTGCAAATGCGCGGCGGGAGCTGGAAAAATTCTTCCGGATCCAGGTCAATTTGCAGACATGGGTGAAGGTGAAGGAAGACTGGCGGAACCGTGATATGATGCTCCGGCAGTTCGGATTGAATGCGAACGACTGAATGTAAAAAAGTCTGATGCATGAAGCTGCATTTTCTGCATATGCTAAAGCCGGAGGTGCAGGCATATGCATACAGAAAACGCATATTTCAGCGGAAAAATGGCAGAGAAGAAGCAGCAGAAGTGCTGGGATGCATTTTGTCAGACCGGCAGTGTTGCGGATTATCTGCAATACCGCGCAAGCTGTGAACGTGCGGAGGGAAACGCCAATGGCGGCAACACATTTGACGGTCAAGGGGCTGGTCATACGGGAAACACCGTTTCATGATGCGGACAAGCTGTTTGATCTGCTGACAGAAAACGGCATCCTGACCGTGCAGGCGCGTTCTGTCCGGAAGCCCGGCAGCAAATATGCCGCTGTCACACAGTTATTTGCTTACGGAGAATTCTGCCTGCGCAGCAGCAAAGACCGGTATTATCTGGACAGCGCAGTCTCGCTGAACCTGTTTTACGGCATCCGGACAGATCTGGATGCGCTTGCGCTGGCATCTTATCTTTCAGAGCTTATTCGGAAAACCACATCCGATCAGCCGCAGCCGCAGATTCTGCGGCTGTGTCTGCTTGCATTGCATCATCTTTCGGAGCATGACCGTGCACCGGAGATGATAAAGGCAGCGTTTGAACTGCGTCTGCTGGCGGAGCTTGGCTTGATGCCGAATCTGGTATGCTGTCCGGTATGCATGCGGTATGATGTTGAAGATCCGGTGTTCCGGATCGACGAAGCGGATGTATTCTGCGCATCGTGCCTGTATGTGCACAAGCTGCATGATTATCCGGCAACAGCGTCCGTATTGCAGGCAGCGCGGCATGTGTTATATGCAGAGCCGGATCGGGTGTTTGCCTTCCGGATGCACGGAAGGAGTGCCGCGCAGTTTGCGGGTTATGCGGAAAAATATCTGCTTTACAGACTCGGCGGCACATTTCCGGCGCTGGAGATCTATAAGGAGATGACAGCGAAGACCTGATTGAACGCGAACAGAGAGAACCAAAAAGGATATTTATGAATACAAAGCTATCACAGGATTACATCACATTGGAGCTGCATAAGGTGCTGGAGAAGCTGGCACAGGAAGCAGCGAATGAAAAGACGAAAGAGCTTGCACGGTCGCTGAAACCGGATACCGATCCGGCGCGGGTGCGGTATGCATTGCAGCAGACCGAGGATGCATTTCAGTTATCGGTGCGATTCGGCGCACCGGGATTTGACAGCTTTCAGGATGTCTGTGCAGCGGTGCGGAGAACGCAGTCCGGCGCACGGGTATCGCTGAAGGAGCTGTTGGAGATCGCACGTTTGCTGCGGCAGATCTCGTCATTGTCGGATTGGTATGCGCACTGCGATCAGGTGCAGACAACGCTTTCCGATTTGTTTGAGCGATTGCAGCCGAATCCGTATCTTGCAGATTTGCTGGAGCGCTCGATCGAAACAGAGGAACGGCTTTCCGATGCAGCAAGTCCCGCATTGGGACAGATCCGGCGCAAGATCACGCAGGCAGGAGTCCGGCTGCGGGAGAAGCTGGAAAAGATGATCCGTTCCGCATCCATGCAGACCTATTTGCAGGAACAGATCATCACGATCCGGGACGGCAGATATGTCATTCCGGTCAAAGCGGAGCACCGCGGCGATGTGGCGGGCTTGATCCACGACACATCCG
>DMBA01000368.1:11727-11906 GCA_003446315.1 Ruminococcus sp.
CTGGAAACGCAGGAGCAGGAGGAGATCGACCGCATCATACAGAAGCTGTGTGCAGCATGCGGCGAAGCGGGAGAGAGTCTGCTTCAGGGTTATCAGATCACGGCGGAGCTGAATTTATATTTTGCGAAAGCGTCACTTGGCACGATGCAGCGCGGCATGGTACCGCAGATATCGGATGA
>DMBA01000368.1:11929-17123 GCA_003446315.1 Ruminococcus sp.
CCCTTGAAATCAACGGAACGGAGCCGTCCTTCAGCAAAGACAGGAGCATAGAATTAAAAGAGGCGCGGCATCCGCTGATCGACCCGAAAACGGTCGTCCCGATCGACATTGCATTAGGCGGTGAATATCACGCATTGATTATTACCGGCCCGAATACAGGCGGTAAGACGGTTGCGTTAAAGACAGTCGGTTTGCTGACGGCAATGGCGATGTGCGGCTTGATGATACCGGCAGCAGACGGCAGCAGAGTGGCAGTATATGACCGGATTCTTGCAGATATCGGTGACCGGCAGAGCATTGAGTATAATCTCTCGACATTCAGTGCGCACACGCTGCAAGATATTGACATTCTCAAAAAAGCGGATGACAACACGCTTGTCCTGATCGACGAGCTTGGTTCCGGCACAGATCCGGTCGAGGGCGCAGCGCTTGCCGTTGCAATGATCGAGCGTTTGCGGCAGCAGGGGGCATCCCTGATCGTGACAACGCATTATCAGGAATTGAAGCGATATGCGCTGGAAACGGAAGATGTAGAGAATGCATCCTGCGAATTTGATCTGGAAACGCTGAAACCGACCTATCGTCTGGTGATCGGCTCACCGGGCAAATCGAATGCATTTGCAATCTCAGCATCTCTGGGCATGCCGGAAGATGTAATTGCGCACGCAAAGAGGCTGATCAGCACAGAGAATCAACGATTTGAAGCGGCAGTGGAGCAGCTTGACCGTGCAAGAGCCGAACATGAAAAAGCGCTTGCAGAGCTGGATCGTCTGCGTGCGAGTATTGCGGTGCACGAGAAAGAAGTGCGGGAAGAAGCGGAAACGCTGGAGCGCCGCCGGGAGGAGGAGCTTCGGAAGATCCGGGAGCAGGCGCGGCGGATCGTTGAGCAGACGGTCACAGAGTCGAATGCCTTGCTGGAGGAGCTGCGTGATTTGAAGAAGCAGAAGGATCAGGCAGATTTTGCAGCGAAGATCAACGCAGCAAAGACGCATTCCAGACAAACGATCGACAAGCTGTATGAGAATTCGGACACAGACGAGCAGAGCAATTACACATTGCCGCGTGCATTGCAGGTCGGCGATTCGGTGCTGGTTGTGTCGATGGGCAGAAGCGGAACGGTCATTGCAGAGCCGGCAGGCAATGTGGTGACGGTGCAGATCGGTGCGATGAAGACCCGTGTTCCGCTGGACGGCGTGCGGCTGGAAGTGCAGAAGACGCAGCAAAAGCAGCAGAAGCAGCAGAAAAAGGTGCACACAACGGTTGTGCGATCCGAAGGCGGACAGCGGAGCCGTTCCGCGGCAACAGAGCTGGATATCCGCGGCTGCACGATAGATGAAGGCGTGATGATGACCGAGAATTTCATAGCAGGTTCGATGCTTTCGGGCTTTGAAACGGTCACGATCATTCACGGCAAAGGAACAGGCGCACTCCGCAAGGGCATTCAGGATCATCTGCGCAGGATGAAGCAGGTGAAATCCTTCCGTCCGGGCATGTACGGAGAAGGCGAAGACGGTGTCACGATCGTGACGCTGAAATGAGAGGAGGAATGCCTGTGCCGGAACCGAAAAATTACAGTGAGATCTCGCCGGTAGACCTGCGCAATCCGTTTCAGAATCCGACGGAAGAACCGGATTACGCGCCGGATTACCGGGATATCGTGCCGAATCTGGAGCTTCCGGAGAGCCGGCTTCAGTTGATCCCGCCGCCGGAAGAAAAGCGCATGATCCGGCGTTATTACAGTCTGGTATTTTTCATGCTGTTATTTGCATTTTTCTCCGCGACCTCAGTATATGTCGCATTGCAGATGCTGATCGGGGTGATTCTGCGGCAGGTCGATATCCGAAAACTCGGAGAGCTGCCGGGAAATTATCAGATGATCGTGCAGCAATATATGGATGACAGTTCGATCTCACTGGCGATCAATCTGATCGCATTTTTGAGCTGCAATCTGATTGCTTTCTGGGTCGGGTGCAAGATCACGGGTGTGACGGCGAAAGAATGCATCGGCAAGCGGGAAACGGTACGAAAATGCGGGATTCCGCGGATGTTTGGATACATGATGACGGGTCTGTGGCTGCAATTTGTGCTGAGCATGCTGGGCGAAGGCGTGATCCGGTTGTGCAGCCGGATCGGCGTTACGATCTACACACCGGAGATGACGGCAGGCAAATCGCCGCTGCGGATCTGCATGCTGGTGTTGTATGGCTGTATTGTTGCACCGATCACAGAAGAGCTGCTGCTGCGCGGGATCGCATTGAAAAACCTGAGCCGTGTGAGCCAACGGTTCGGCATTCTCTGTTCCGCGTTATTATTCGGCGTGATGCATGAAAATCTGCCGCAATTTTTGTTCACATTTCCGCTTGGAATTTTTCTGGCGTATATCACGATCCAGCACAATTCCATTTTCCCGGCGATCATTGTGCACATGACGGTCAACACATTCAGTGTCTGTGCAGATCTTGCGCAGAGTTTTTTCCCGCAGTATATGCACAATGCGGATCTGATCTATTCGCTGGTCATGTTAGCGCTTGGCAGCATATGCTTTTTCTATTTTGCCGTAACGGAGCGACTGCCGGACAACACGCCGCATCAGAGCATCCGCAGTTTCCGGATAGCGGCAGCATCCCCGCTGTTATGGGCGCTGCTTGGCGTACATATCGGAACGGCAGTGCTTGCAGCAATGCAGGTTATTTGAAAAACGTGAGGAGGAATCGGAATGGGACACCTCGGAAAGATCGGTATGCCGAAGATACCGGAGCACAGAAGGAATCAGTTTGCGGCAGCACCGCATGAATATTTGGTTCTGACCGCCGGCATCGGAGTCGGAGCCGGAAAAGGCGGCAAGGAGAAGCACTGGACGGCAAGGATCGAGATTCTGGGCTATGTGGATCTGACAGACGGCAGAAAGAGCGATCAGAAGGGCACGCTGGAATGGGTCGTCACGGATGCAGAAGCCGGGGAGCGCAGTTATCTGCGTGCACTGGAAACGCTGCACATTTACCGGGTCAGGGCATATCCTGCGCAGAAGACGGGTGAAGCGAGGATGGATACGCCGGCGCGTTTAGCTGGTCTGTATCTGGATGAGATTCTTTCTGACGCAGAGCAGGATGCATATTTGCAGGGCTTGCTGGATGCATACAATACGGTTGAGAAGCTGCATTCGGAAACGCTTGGTGATCTGACGCTGGATCGTGACATGGAGTGCTACGACGGCAATGCGGCATGGTGCGGCACAGAGATCGAGGTTTCGCTGCTTGCAGAAGATCCGGATGAAGATTATGAAGCAGGGCTTGCGATGCTGGAAGCATTTTTCGCATCTGCGGAGAAGTGGGATCCGGTGCTGCGGAGATATGCGGCAGAAGAAATGACGGAGCTTGCGAACGAATGGGCGCAGGAAGACGAAGACGAGATCACAGAGGAGACATTTGCCGAACGACTGGAAGCGGAGAGTCTGGTGTTTGAGCCGGACGGCACGTTCACCTTTTATTTTGGTGACGGCGATATGTTTGACGGACACAGTGTAACTGTTTACGGCAATATGGACGAAGGTCCGACGGAAGCCGAGATGGAAGGTTAATGAAAAACAGAAAGGATAAAGGAACATGTATCATTTTGATGTAGAGAAAGCGATTGCGGACTGCTGTCTTTGGATTCAGGATTGGTTTGCGGCAAACGGTGACGGTTGTCAGGCTGTCATCGGCATATCCGGCGGAAAGGACAGTTCTGTTTGTGCAGCATTGCTTTGCCGTGCACTGGGTGTGCACCGTGTGATCGGTGTGCTGATGCCGCGCGGGGAGCAGAAGGACATTGCAGATGCGCAGCTTCTCTGCAAGCATCTTGGCATCACCAATGTGACGATCAACATTGGAGAATCGGCGGATGCGGTAGAACGAGCAGTCGCAGCGGTGACCCCGCTGAGCAATCAGGCGGTGGTCAATTTGCCGCCGCGCATCCGCATGACGACGCTGTATGCTGTTTCGCAGAGTGTGAACGGCAGAGTGGTGAATACCTGCAATCTTTCGGAAGACTGGGTGGGATACTCTACACGCTGGGGTGACAGTGTCGGAGATTTCTCGCCGCTGGGCAAATTCACGGTCACAGAGGTCAAAGCGATCGGCAGGGCACTGGGCTTGCCGGAGCAATTGGTAGAGAAAGCGCCGTCGGACGGACTCTGCGGCAAGACGGATGAAGACAATCTTGGCTTTACATATGCAGAGCTGGACAAATACATTCGTGAGGGGATCGAACCGGAGCCGGAGAAGAAGGCACTGATCGACCGCAAGCACAAGATGAACCTGTTCAAGCTGGAGATGATGCCGGCGTTCCCGTTTGATCCGAATGCAGAGTGATCGCAGCACAGAGAGAAAAAAAGAGGAGAGAGATCCGTTTATTTGGATCTCTCTCCTCATTTTATTTGTATTTACGGAGATTTCTGCTGCCTGTCCGATCAATCGGGGAAGCGGATGATAAAGGCGATCACCTTGAGAATCAGAATGAGGTCATCCTGATCGGGCGAGTTGGAATCATTGCAGTCGGCGTTGAGCAGACCGGTTTCAGGGATGCGCACTTCGCTGTCTTCTGCGAGGAATCTTGCGAGCAGAACGGCATCGGAAACATCCACAGCGTTATCGCAGTTGACATCGCCGCGCTTTGTACGTTCAGCGGGGATATTGACGGTTGTCGTGGTGGTGACAGAAGGTGTTGTGCCGGAGTCATCGGTTGTTGTTGTTGTCACAACGGGATCCTGATTCCGGAAGGAGATGCCGAGTGCTTTGACAGCATCGAGCGTATAGCCTGTTTCAGTATCGAATCCATGTTCGTGATAAGCAGCAGCGATATTCTCGCTCAGTTCATTGAGTTTTCGTTTGGAATTGGAACTGGTGATATCCATTGCCAGGATGCATTCTTTCATACAGGTGTTGAGTTTTGCGATGATCTGTTCATTGTCTGCATCCGATGGCTCTGTGCTGCCGGAGAGGGTCGCTCTGACGGTAAGGAGAATGGCGCGGTTGATGCCGTCAATGGGCTTGACGACCGGCTGATCCAGCGACACGTTGAGATTGAACGAATAGACACCTGGGATCGTTTCGGGCGTGGTTGTTGTTGTCGAAGTTGTTGTGCTGGTTGTAGTAGAAGAACCCGGGGCAGTGGAAGATGTAGTCGTGGTTTTGGGTGTGTTTGTCGTGAGAACGGT
>DMBA01000368.1:17260-18979 GCA_003446315.1 Ruminococcus sp.
GGTTGTGAGAACGGTCGTAGCGGTGGTCGTGACGGGCTTTGTCGTAGTAGTGATTGTCGTTGTTTTGGTTGTACTTGTGGAGGAAGTGGCGGTAGGTGTTGTGGTCGTAACGGGCGCAGCGCTGAGCTGCAAAGTATGGAAGGTCAGATTTGCAACGGTATGATCGGATTCAAACGAAGGGACAGACTGGATCTGATACGTCAGCAGTCCGTTCCCGTCGATCAGAATACCGAAGATCGAACCGAGTGCTTTTTCAGCGGAAGTGAGGGTATAAACGAGCTGATCGTTTGAGCCGTCGAGCGCCATGCAGCGGATCTCCTGATCGGTATGATAATAGATCTTATCGCCGTAGACCTGTGAGCAGACATAGCAGGTGATGTAGCTGCCGCCGGTCGGTGATGTCCAGGATTGCTGGATGGTGCGAAGCGGGGTAACGGTACCGTCGGGGCTGCAAACAGAGATGGTGGAGCAGATCTGATCGCTGTACATGATCTGATCGTTCGGGAGCAGTTTGCCGAAGACCCAGCTTCCGTCGCTGAGTGGCTGGATGGTATCGACGGAATTGACCCAGAACGCATCTGCGAAGCGTTCGGAATCGCAGGAAATGGTCTGTCCTTCTGTGAAGTAGTTCCAGTCATCCGCTTTATGTTCGGGGTCAGCCATCATAGCGGCATCGCTTCTGAGCACATAGGTATGATCGGCATGACCGATCAGATCGGGCGCGGAGTCATCAAAGGTCACATCGACCTGATACCATTTACCGTCCACCTGTACGACATTCCACATATGATTGATTTCATCGCTGGTGATGGCATAGCAGGGGATATCGAGACTCCGGCAGAGCACGCACATAGCGAGCGCATAGCCCTGACAGATGGCAGTACCGCCGATCATGGCAGCATAGGCATCACAAGCGACATAAGTGAGGTCATATTGGCAGTGTTCGGCGAGATAGTCATGCAAAAACAGGACTTTTTCGGCATCCGACCAATTGCTGTTGACCATCCCGCCGATTTCGGTGATTTTCTGATTAAAAGAACGGATCATCGCAGGAATCTCAGATTTGCTGTAGTTATAGCTCAGGACGATTCCCGCAACAGTACCGTCTGGATTGGTGCTGTAGTTGAAGCCGGAACCGACATAGAACCAATCGCCTTCTGTATAGAGCAAGTCGTAATAAACATCGGAGAGTTCATCAATTGTCATATGATACTTCTGCATAGAGACTGTGGACGAAAGATTTTTCCAGGCGGTACGCAGCTCAGTCCGAAGTGTTTCGGTGGTAGCCTGCGTACCGGCAGCAAAGGCTTGGACGGGTGACGCAGAAAGAAGCATGGCTGCGGCAGCGGCAGCAGCAGTGACCCGGAACTTTTTTTTCATGATAAGCACCTCCGATAAACGTAGACAAGGAAAAAGAAACAATTATGTATGCGATTTTATTATATCATATTCTGCGGCAGTTTACCAGCGGTAAAATGCTGAAAATTAGATTTCCTTTTTGTGGGATACTTCTAAAAAAGCGGTAATATTATCGTTCATTTCAGAAAAGCGGGGAATCGCGCATCTTACTTGACAAATCGGGGAATATCATGTATAGCGGGGAGCCCCCGCTGGCGTTGATCTAAAGTTCGCCGGAAAATAAACAGCGCTGCGATCGTGTGTACTTGCGTGAAACCAATTGCGTTTTATGGTATAGCGGGGAGCAATGCCAACAACTTA
>DMBA01000050.1 GCA_003446315.1 Ruminococcus sp.
TGAACTGAGAATAAGAGTGTAATGTGTAGTGAATTGGTAGTGAGATGATAGAATACCATAACCATATTTTTATTATAGCATGAATCTGCACCTGTTGTCAAGTGCTTTATAATTATTATTATCATATTATGGGGAAAAACGCAATGACTTGACATACATTTTACACTTGCATATCCGGCGAACTTTAGATCATTTGCAGCGCGGCTTCCGCGCCCGGCGAACTTTAGGAAATGCCTGCGGGGGCTCCCCGCCGCCGCGTTGACAAACATGCTGTTTTGTGGTACAATGATTTTGATAAAAGCATACCGTAAAAGAATACGGGAAAGGAGCGCGGATTATGCGAAAAATTCTCATGCTGCTTGCGGTATTCTGCCGCAGTATGGCGCTGTTTCCGCTGTGGCTGCTGCTGCTCTCCCTCTATCCCGATGCCGGTTTGCTCCCGTGCTGTACGGCGCTGGCAGGCGGTGCATTTTGCTGTGCGGTCTGGAAACGGTTTTGTGCCCGTAGATTTGCTGCACATCCAAAAATCAGCGCAGGATTGTGCATCAGTATGCTGACAGCAATCTGCTGCGGGATGATATTCCTTTTGCAGCAGCTTTCCTGCGGGATTGCGGTCGCCTGCCTGTTATCTGCCGGAACACTGCTTGTCACGCAGATCGGTGCAGCAAAAGAACCGGAAAACCTGTATAACGAAACGGTCTATGCGCTCTTTCTTGCAGGAAATGTGATCTGTGCGGGCATGCTGTTTCTGGCAAATATACCACTGCCGACAACTGCGATCCTGACCGTGATCGGTGTGGTTTCGGCAGTATATCTGGTCATGCGGAATCAGTTTATGCTGCTGCGGCTGGTCAATCGCAGAAGCAAAACCGATGCCGGCGTGCCGCGGGAGATCCTGCGGGGCAATCTGATGATGGTTCTGGGCATCGTGCTTGTGATCGGACTGCTCTTTTTCTTCCGCGATCCGCTGCTGCATATGCTTTACTGGATGCAGGATACGGCAAAAGCGCTGATCGCAGGCATATTCCGTGCAGTGGTGCGGGTCGTGGAGTGGTTCGTCGGTGATGATCCGGAAATCATGCAGCCGGATGAGATCGGAGAAATGCCGCCGCCGGAACAGTCAGGCAAAGCAAGCCCCTTCTGGCTGGTGCTTTGGCTCCCTGTTTTGATGGTCGCATATTATATCTGGCGGGAATTTTTGTCAGAGTGGGTGGATGCGCTGCGGGATTGGGTGCGCATGCTGTGGAAGCGGCTCAGCGGGAAGCAGACAGCCACACCAAAAACGCAAGTGTCTGATACCGCAGAATATGCCGATACAGAAACCGTTGTCCGTGCCCCGCGCAGCCGCAGGAAAATACAGCGGGAATGGCGCAGGAAAATGCGTGCATGGAAACGTCAGCCGGATCGTCCGGAGAAATTCTATGCCGGATATCGCCTGATGCTGGAAGCGCCTGCATGGGCAGATGTAAAACCGCGTTCTGCGGATACTGTGCAGGAAATACGGGAAAAATGGGCGGCATCGCACGCACCGGCACAGGTGCTGGATGCGGTGACGGCGGCATATCAGGCAGATCGCTATGCAGAAGCCGGTTTGCCGGAAAAGGCGGTTTCCGATATGATGGAAGCGCTGGAACGAATGAAATAAATATCTATATAAAGGAGTCAGAGAAAAATGAACGGTGTATTGAAACGGTATTTATCCGCAGACGGTGCGGTTGTATGTTCTGTGCTGGACGGTACAGAGATGTGTCGGGAGATGGAACGGATCCACCGGACATCGGCGGTTTGTACGGCTGCTCTCGGCAGACTTTCCATGGCAGCATCCATGATCGGCTATACGCTGAAAAATCCGGGCGATACGGTGACAGTACGGATCGACGGCGGCGGGCCTGCCGGCATCCTGCTTGCAGTTGCAGACGATCAGGGCAATGTCAAGAGCTATGTCGATCATCCGATCATCGAGCTGCCCTTGAATGCCAAAGGCAAACTGGATGTTGCGGGTGCAGTCGGAACGGACGGGACACTGTTTGTCATCAAGGATATCGGTCTGAAAGAGCCGTATTCCGGGCAGACAGCACTGGTTTCCGGTGAGATCGCGGAAGATATTACGCAGTATTTTGCAGACAGTGAACAGGTACCTTCTGCCTGCGGACTCGGCGTGCTGGTGAATCCCGATCTGAGCGTGGCATGTGCAGGCGGTTATCTGATCCAGCTTTTGCCGTTTGCGCCGGAAGAAGATATTGCGCAGCTTGAACGGAATCTTGCAGATGTGACGAGTGTCACCGCATTGATGGAGCAGGGCATGACGGCGGATGATCTGGCGCAGAAACTGATGAACGGTTTGCAGCCGGAGCTGCTGGATGAATCTGCACCGGCTTATGCATGCGACTGTTCACGGGAACGCACAGAACGGATGCTGCGCTCACTGGATGAAGCGACATTGCGTGAAATGGCAGAGGAAATGCCGGAGATTGAGGTCTGCTGTCATTTCTGCACGAACAAGTATGTTTTCACACCGGCAGAGATCATGGCAATGGCGGATGAGAAGCGTAAACCGGCACAGGAATGACGGAGATACTGCGCATCGAATGTTAAATAAAAATAAAATATAAAAATTTTCGAAAACCCCTTGACAAACGACTCAAAATCGGTTATAATGAGTAGGCACTGTTGAGAGTGCAATGGGAGCATAGCTCAGCTGGGAGAGCATCTGCCTTACAAGAAGGGGGTCACAGGTTCGAGCCCTGTAGGCCCCATTTATTCTGCCCCCAATCATAGATTGGG
>DMBA01000289.1 GCA_003446315.1 Ruminococcus sp.
CGTATCTGAATATCCATGTTTTCTCCCCTCCGGTTTTATGGACGATCTTGCTGCCGCAGCTCCCAGAATGCAACCGCACTCGCCGCCGCAACATTCAACGAATCAACACCGTGCATCATCGGGATCAGCACCGTCCAGTCACATGCTGCGATCGTTTCCGGCTTTAACCCCTCTCCCTCTGTGCCCAGCACAATCACCAGCTTTTCTGCACCCTTCAACTGCGGATCTGCAATGCTGACAGAATCTTTGCAAAGTGCCATCGCTGCCGATTGAAAACCATGCTCCTGCTTCAATTTTCGCAGAATCTCCGACGTTGGACATGCCGGACATTTCTGCCACGGCACCTGAAAGACCGTGCCCATGCTCACCCGCGCTGCCCGCCGGTATAACGGGTCGGTGCAGTCTGCGGTCAACAGCACCATGTCAATTCCCAATGCCGCCGCAGATCGGAAAACAGCACCCAGATTTGTCGGGTTGACCACGTTTTCCAGCAGCGCGATCCGCCTGATGCCTTCCAGCTTTTCCGGCGCAAATTCCTGCTTCCGCCGCCGCATCGCACAGAATACGCCGCGGGTCAAATGAATCCCCTGAATCGAATTGATGACATCATCTGCTGCCAAATAAACCGGAATCTCCCCGCTTTCTGCCAGCAATTGCGTCACTTGCGCGGTCACCAGTTTGCGGTCGATCAAATACGATACCGGCTCGTAGCCTGCGCGTAATGCGCGTTCTATCACATTCGGCGTTTCTGCGATGAACAATCCCTGCTCCGGTTCATAAAAATGCAGAAGCTGCGGCTCTGAACAAGACAGCCACGCCTGCCACGGCGATTCCGACAGCGATGTGATCTCTTTTGCTTCCATGCCCCTGATCCTTCCTCTTTTCATATTTTTCTACTTTATCATATCATATCTGCCGTTTCGTGTCAACCCCGCCGCCAATTTGATACGGCATCAGCACCGATTTTGGCTCATTACGATTGTTAATATATTTCTGATGCGTGTGCAGAAATTCGTCTTCACAAAAGCGCGTTTATTAAGTTCTATTACTAATTATTAAATAAAACTTATCTGTATCTTAAATGATTATAAAACCGTTGACTTTTTAAGTTTGACGTGCTATACTAAAAGGGCAATAGCGCGTTAATTGCTTCGCAAATACTTAAACTATCACACACTATCACCATTTTAATTGAATTTCAGCTTACGTTTTCTATCAATAAACTTGAATTCAATTACCACACGAGTTAAATGAAACAGAGGAGAACCACATGAATAAAAGTAAAATCGCTATGATCGCTGCGATCACTGTATTAAGTACAGCAGGTCTGATGACACCTGCTCAGAATACCGTCGGAACAATCAGCAATCCGACCGCTATTACCGCATACGCTGCTGATTCGGTTTATACCGGAAACGGCTATCAGCTCAATTATACCGTCAGCGGCAATTCCGCAACTGTGACCGGTTTCAAAAAAACATCCACCGCTGCAACGGTGAAAGTTTCCATTCCGGCAAAGCTCGGCGGCAAAAATGTTACAAAGATCGGTCGCTATGCGTTCCATTCCGCTGCAATCTCTGAGTGCACCATGCCGGATACCGTGACTGCACTCGGTGAGTATGCATTCACAAACTGCCAAAATCTGACAACCATCACGCTCTCTAAGAATCTGAGCGTTGCTGCTTCCGGCGGTTACCTCTTTACCAACTGCAATAAGCTGAAAACCATCAATGTCTCCGGCAATATGTCCGACAGCAGCTTCCTCACAACCCATATCTGGGTGCTCAATAACTGCACCGTTCAGGGCACTTATTCCGCAAACGGCTATCAGCTCAATTATAAGATCCTCAATGCCAATAACGCTGCAAACGGTGCTGAGATCCTTTCCTTTGCAAAAACCAGCAGTGCTGCTTCTGTCAAGGTCGATATCCCTGAAAAGATCAACGGCTATGATGTGAAAAAGATCGGCGTTTCTGCCTTTAAAGGCGCGGCTGTCTCTGAAATCTCCATGCCGGATACCGTTACGACACTTGCGACATATGTTTTCAATAACAATAGCTATCTGACGAAAATTAAGCTCTCCAAGCGTCTCGTTGATTCAACTGCTACAGGCTATCTGTTCAACGGCTGCACCAATCTGAAAACCGTTGTTGCTTCCTCTGAAATGGATCCTGCTTTCTATCGCCACCTCGATTATAACTGGATCACCGACCTGACTTATCAGATTATCTATAACGACAGCTATGCGCTTGACTATAAAATCATTGATAATGCCGTGACGGTCAAAAAGTTCCATAAGATTTCTTCGGCAGATGCTGTGAAGGTCACAATTCCGACAACATTCAGAGGAAAAGACATTACCACAATCGGCGACCATGCTTTCTGCGATGCCGCTGCTTCGGAAGTCGTTATGTCGGATAACATTACGACAATTCAAAGCTGGGCTTTCAATAATGCAAAGGCGATGAAGAAAATCGTCCTCTCCAGAAATCTCATTTGGAATGCCGCCGGTGATCTTTTCCATGGCGTGGAAGATACACTTGAACAAATTGTTGTCCCGCCGTCTGAAAATGCAAAATTGTTTGCGCTTTCTCATATGAATGATATTAAGTGCCTGTGGCCTTATATCAAGCAGGTTACCGACCCCGCTGCACAGAATGTCTATAACTCTATGAAAAATGCTGCCCGTATTACAAATCCGGAAATTAACTGGAATATCCCCGCTTCCGGTTGGGCGCGTGAAGAAGCGAAATATCAGATCGCACATTACATTCATACCCACTTCTGCGACTATGTTACTTATGATGGCTCAAAGCCTGCACTCGGTACTTCTTACTGCCTCTCTACCGGTTACGGCGTTTGCGGCACGATGGCTCGTTCTTATCTCCTCCTGCTCAAGACCGCCGGTTTCCATGACGATGAAATGGAATTGATCGGTGCTCCCGGTCATGAACTGACCGGCATCAAACTCTTTAATGAGTGGTATTTCGTTGAGTGCACAAACAGCGACGAAGACAGCTTCGCTATGCGCTATCAGAATGAATGGTATACAGGTACTGCTCCCGGTTCCTATGACGGCTTCGTGAATAGATTGCCGAATTATGAGGAATATTATTACTATACCGGCGGCGCTGTTACCTTCGATGTCAATGCAAACTCCGAAGCTGCTTTGGCTGAAAGATATAAGGCTGTCTATCCCCGCGGTGACGTGAACCATGACGGCGTGTTCAATAACGCTGACCGCACGATGATGGATCAGTATCGCGCCGGTGCGAATGTGCAGCCGAACCTCGTGATGTCTTACGTTCGGAAACAACTGAATACAAATGCACCTTCTTATTGGCTCTGATTCTATGTTGAGTTTTAGCGGCAGGATCCCTCTCCTGCCGCTTTTCTCTATCCATTTATGATTTTTTTGCATTTGGGGCTTGACAAATCTCTCTTTTTATGTTATAATGATAAAGCTGAATCCGAAAGGAGAGGTGTCCGAGCGGTTTAAGGAGCCAGTCTTGAAAACTGGTGATGCAGCAATGCACCGTGGGTTCGAATCCCACCCTCTCCGCCAACTTATCCCGGATATCGCATTCACCTACGTTGGAGAAATACCCAAGTGGTGAAGGGGCTCCCCTGCTAAGGGAGTAGGGCTCGAAAGGGTCGCGAGGGTTCAAATCCCTCTTTCTCCGCCAGAAGAAAACGACGCTGTTACGTAAATTTCGCGTAGCAGCGTCGTTTTTGTTGCGTCGTGCTCTGCAAATTTTTCCGTATTTTGAAGCAAATTTCGCTATTTTG
>DMBA01000068.1 GCA_003446315.1 Ruminococcus sp.
GGCCGCGCAAAGCATCTGCCCAGTCAGCTCTCCGGCGGTGAGCAGCAGAGAGTCTGCGTGGCGCGTGCACTCATCAATCATCCGGAGATCATTCTGGCGGATGAGCCGACCGGTAACCTCGATGAAGCAAATGAAGCGATCGTTGTCGATCTGTTCCATCAGCTCCACGATGAGGGAACGACGCTGATCGTCGTGACCCATGACCCCGAAGTGGCTGAGGTCGCGCAGAGAATGCTCGTGCTTCGCAACGGCAAACTCGCAAAAGAAAAAGTCAATGCGAATTTCACCGGAAAGATCCGGTTTGATTAAGGAGATCCATTATGAAAAAACGGTTTGCGCTGCTGCTCGGTACAGCAATGATCGGCGGCATGCTCCTCTCTACGGCATGCGGCGAGAAAAATTATGCGGACGGAACTTATTCGGAACGCAGCTCGGAATATGTCAGCGATGACGGCACAACGGACGGCAACGGATACGGCGTTGTGACACTGACCATTCAGAATAATCAGATCACGGAATGCGAATTCAAGACCTATGAGCTGAACGGTACGCTAAAAGATGCTGAATACGGCAAGGAAAACGGCGAGATCGCCAATAAGGATTTCTATAACAAAGCGCAGAAGGCAGTCGGTGCATGCGATGAATATGCAAAAGCGCTGGTGCAGAAAGGCAATATCAAAGAGGTCGATGCCATCAGCGGCGCAACCGTCAATTACAGCGAATTTCAGGAAGCTGTGAAACTGGCGCTGAAACAAGCGGAGCAGTAATCAGATGAAGCGGCTTTTGCATGTTCTGACCGATCTCGCAGTGCTGTTTTGTATGCTGGGGCTTCCGTTTTTGTCTTCGGATTATTTCCGGGCGCTCCGCAGCGGCAATGCAGATGCTGTTTCCGGTGCATCGGTCATCATTGAACAGCCGTCCGGCAGTTATGTCGTGCTGCTGAATACCGAAAAGCACACAGATACGGATAATCTCGCACTCTGGGAAGCCTTCTTCACCGGTACGGATACGCCGATTATCTTTGAGGATATTTCCTGTCTGACGGCGCAGAGCGATGCCGGCGGCAGAACAATGGCGGACAGCTTCCGTTCCAGACTGCCGGAAAATCAAATGACAGTACATGCAATTGACGGTACACTGCTTGCATCGAAAATAGACCGCGGATTATTCGATACTGTGATCCTTTCGGCAGAACTGGCGCAGGTTTATCAGACGGAAACGGCATATGACAACGCATTTGTGAAGGTTTTGTATATTACGGGAGATACCGAATGAGAAAATGGAATGCTTTGCTGACTGCCGGTATTCTGGTGCTGTTTCTGATCCATGCGGTCATGGGCGGTTTTCAGCTTGCCGGGATCCTGCCGGGCGGAAATCCGGTCATGCATGTGCTGTCATGGGTCATGACGGCACTCATCTTTCTGCATACGCTGATCGGCATTGTGCTGACTGCACAGTCCCTGACTGCGCTGCGGAAATCGGGCGCACCTTATTTCAAAGAGAATCATCTGTTCTGGACGCGGCGCATCAGCGGATTTGCAGTGATGTTCCTGATCCTGACACATGTGCTGATCTTTGTCGGAAATCGTGAAAACGGCGCATACCGGCTCAACGCCTTCGGCGCTGTGCAGCTCGCTTCACAGATCATGCTTGCTGCGGCACTCGCAGTGCATGTGCTGACCAATATCAAGCCGCTGATGCTCGCACTCGGTGCAAAGGGATATCGGGAATTTGTGACGGATCTGCTGCTGATCCTCTCTGTGATCCTGCTGCTCAGCGGCGCGGCGTTTGTGATCTATTTTGTGCGCTGGCAGGCTGTTTGACAGTGCGGAAGGACGGTGCAAATATGAGCAGACGAATTCAGATCATCGGTGCAGGGCTTGCAGGGCTTTCTGCTGCCGCGGCACTCGCAGAACGCGGCATCCCCTGCAATTTGTTTTCCTTGCAGCCCTCTGAACGGGCACAGTCTGTGCTCGCGGAAGGCGGCATCAACGGCGCTTTGAATACGATGGGGGAAGATGACAGCCCTGCTGCGCATTTCGCCGATACCATGCGCGGCGGTGTGCAGCTTGCCGATCCCGATGCGGTTGCCGGTCTTACCGATGCGGCACCGCAGATCCTGCGGAAACTGTCTGCGCTGGGCGTACCTTTTCATATGCGGAACGGACAGCTCATGCTGCGGAATTTCGGCGGACAAAAGAAAAAACGAACCGCATATGCAAAAAGCAGCACCGGCAAAATGATTATGAGTGCGCTCATTGATGCCGTGCGGAAATATGAGCACACCGGTTTGGTGCAGCGCTTTCCGCATCATGATTTTTTGCGGCTGCTGAAAGACTATGACCGGTGTGCAGGCGTGCGGGTGCGGGATGTTTTTACCGGTCGGATCACAGACTATTTCGGGGCGGTGATCCTGTGCAGCGGCGGATTAAACGGCGTTTTTCCCAATATGACCACCGGAACGGTACAGAACAGCGGTGATGTGACGGCAGCGGTCTTTGCACAGGGCGTGACGCTCGGAAATCCGGAAATGCTGCAATATCACCCGACCACCATCGGGATCTCCGGCAAACGATGTCTTGTCACGGAAGCGGCACGCGGTGAAGGCGGCAGATTGTTCATCGAACGAAACGGGGAACGCTGGTATTTTATGGAAGAAAAATATCCCGAATACGGCAATCTGATGCCGCGGGATGTTGTTGCAAGAGAAATGTT
>DMBA01000166.1 GCA_003446315.1 Ruminococcus sp.
TTCATTATCGTCCCAGTTCGGGAGTGGTTCAATCTCGTTCACCTCTATATCACGGAAGACACCGCGATGCCAGAGATCAACGCTCGGATTGATATTGCGGATATAATTGGTAATGGTTTTCGCCAGAATCAGAATCATTGTCAGCGGGATCTTATGTGTGTTCCCGTAGAGAAATTGGTTAGCCGGTGCAATATCGGCTGTCATGCGCCAGACGAGTCCGAATCGTTCGAGCCGGTTCAGAATCCGCTGCACATCTTCTTCCGGTATGCCGAGATTCTGCGCGATGCCGTCTGCTGTATACATTTGATTTCTTGCACCGTTTCCGAGGTATGCAATCATCCGCAATGCATTTTCATCCGCAAGTGTGTGAAACAGACGGCGCATGGTCAGGGTATCACCCAGATAAGTACCGATGCCTTCTTCCGGTACGTTCAGAAAAAGCGCATATTGCAGATCGGGATTCAACCGCATCAAAGCGATCTCATCATCCGATTTCAGAGCCGCAAATGTCTCGCAAGCAAAATCATCCGGCAATCTTCCGACAGATTCCCATGAAGGATGATAGGTGCAAATTGCAGTATAGAGCATTTTCATGAACAAAACCGGTCTGTGCTCCGGTGAAGCGCTCCGGAATGCGCGGCTGACTGCTGTTTCAAAATCCGGCTCTTTCTCCGAGAAATCCCGACCGAATAATGTATCGAGCGAGATGTTCAGCGTATCTGCGAGCCGAACCAGCAGACCGGCATCCGGAAAGCTGTTTTTTTCCCATTTGGAGACAGCTTGCGCGGAAACATTCATACGCTTTGCAAGCTGTTCCTGTGTCAGTCCCAGCTCCTTTCTGCGTTTCGTGAGATTGGAATGGAAACTTTGCTGTTTCATTGCTGTTTTTACCGTAACCGAACCCATTTCGGCAGACAAAGGAAGGGGATCTGCCTTGCTGAACTCCGGTTATCATTCCTTTCCTATTAAAATTGTATCACATCTGACGGTTGTTTGCAATTGAACAATTTTTGTTCATAAACAACTGCTTGTTGTATTGTTCAAACATAAGTTGCGCTTTGTTTTAGTATACCATATATCAATTGATCGTGCAAGTATGTAACATCACTACTTTGTGTTGTTTTGGGCTGCGAATCAGCATGTACAGCGATTGTCAAAGCAACCTTTGAACTCTCTGTATAATCTGTACATTTTATTCCAATCTGAATAGACTGTTTCAGAGGATTCTGAAAACTTTTCCAAAATACTGTATGAAAACGATCAAAAACATGTATTATATAGTAGAGGGTCATTGCACGATCAGCAAAACCGGATCCTGTTGATTCTGCACGATCCTTTGTATCCGATATACCACAACATAACAAAAACAGAAAGGATGAAAGCATTTGAAACACAGAATCTTCAAAAGGGCACTCAGTCTCACTTCGGCGGCAGTCGTTTGCTGCTCCGCGCTTCCGAGTCTTAGCTGCTTTTCTGCTTCTGCTTCTGTCACACCGGAAGCGAACAAGCGGAATGATGCGCAGTTCTATCGGCTGGACGGCGAGGAGATCGTCAAGGTTATCGTCAAGGTCAAGGGCGATGCGGTTATGGAACAACCGGATGCCGAAATACTTGGCACAGATTATCTGGAAACGACGCAGGCAGAACAGATCACTTCACAATTGATCTCCGCGCAAACCAGCGTACAGAACAGCATTCGCAGATTGTATCCGGAGCTGAATGTTTCTTACAGCTATCAGGTGCTTGTCAACGGCTTTAGCTGTGAGCTGCCTGAAAAACTGATTGAAGAAGTCGAAGCACTTCCTATGGTTGAATCCGTATCACGGGTTGCAAAGCACACTGCGCCCAAGATGGCAAAAGCTGCTGCCCTCAGCGGTTTCCCGTCTTATTTTGACCAGACGGGCTGCTCCGGTGAAGGACAGGTCATTGCAGTCATCGACTCTGAGCTGGATGTCACGCATCCGATGTTTGCACCGCTTGCAGATGACATCGAGACTGCTCTGAGCAAAGATGATGTTGCCGACATTATTGAAAACGGAAATCTGAATGTTGATGTGGATCCGGAACGCGCTTACATCAGCAACAAACTGCCGTTTGTCATTGATTATGTCAACGACCCCTATGAGGGTGTTCCGGAACCGGATGCCTATCATGGTACGCATGTCAGCGGTATTGCAGCCGGCAATGAGGTGACCGATGCAGAGGGAAAGACCATTTCCGGTATTGCGAAGGATGCACAGCTCATCTTCATGGGCGTGTCTGCCGGTATGGGCTATATTGACGATACTGCTGCGCTTGCTGCGATCGAGGATGCCGTGAAACTCCACGCCGATGTCATCAACATGAGCTGGGGCGATGAGAACGAATATTACGGCGAAAACCCGATCAGCGAAGCGATCACCAATGCAGAAAATGCAGGTGTGGTTGCTTGTATCGCTGCCGGAAACTCCGATAACGGTAATATGATGTACGGCAGAGTCAATACGCCGGACAACCCTGATGTTTCCACGATGAACGGTTCTGCTGATCGCGGTGTCGGTGCATTGTTTGTTGCATCGGCAGATAATGACTATACTGTGCAGAGACATACCTTTGTATGGAACGGTGAACGCATTGTGTATCGTCCGACCGTACTTTGGGAAGAATTCTATCTGGATTCTTATTTGGAACCGGGCGATTATGAATATGTGGATTGCGGAAACGGCGATGCAGAAAGCTTTGCAAACGCTGATGTCGAAGGAAAAATCGCATTGGTGCAGCGCGGAACCGTCTTCTTTGAAGAAATGGCGATGAATGCCGAACAAAACGGTGCGATCGGTATTATCCTTGCAGATAAGGAGATTCCGGATGGTCTGGAACAGGTCGTAGGCAGTTCCCCGAATGTCGCATTTGCGTTGGTTACATACGAAGAAGGACAGATGCTGCGTGATGCAGAAAACAAAACGATCTCTATTGACTCTGAAACGATCGGACAGGATGTGCCGACAAAAGTCAGTAATTACACCTCATGGGGTGTCAAAGAATCGTTGGATCTCCGTCCGGACATCATGGGTATCGGCGGTAATGTTGAGTCTGCTGCATACGATCAGGGCGAAGAAGTGCTTTCCGGTACTTCTATGGCAACACCGTATCTTTCCGGCTGTGTTGCCGTTATGCGTCAGCATATGAAAAAGCTCAATCTTGATCTGGACGGCAAAGAACAGGTCAAGTACATCCGTAATCTGTTGATGAACTCCGCCGTTCCATATACCGAAAATGATATGTATGTGACACCCAGACGGCAGGGTGCAGGTTTGGTTTCGCTTGACCATATGCTCGCAAACAAGGTTGTTGTGACCGGTGCGGAAGGAGAAGCAAAAGTCAATCTGTATGACAATCTTTCTGAGAACTTCAGCTTTGACATCAATCTCGCCAATATCAGTGAGGAAGATGTTGCCTTCACAGATGCAAAGCTCGTTCTGACGACCGATGATACCGGTGTTGGATATGATTTTTACGGCAATCCGACTGATGCAATCGTCGGTCAGCAGGTGCTGAACTGCTCTGCTGATCTCTCCGGTTTGCTCTCGATCGGTGCAGGACAGTCCCGCACAGAGACTGTATCTGTTTCGCTCGATCCGGCACAGTGCGCTGCGCTCAGAGAATCCTTTGTCAACGGTTTCTTTGCAGAGGGTTATCTCGTGCTGGAAGGTGCAGAAAACTGCTGTGATATTACTGTTCCGCTGCTTGGCTTCTGCGGAGACTGGGCAAGCGTTCCGGTATACAGAGAAGAAACGGTTGCGCCTGAGACTCGTTTTGGAAATTACAGTTTTTCCGGTGCGCTGCCGCTTTCTGAATTTGTCGAAAGAGTTGCTGCACTCCGTGACCGCGTTCCGAGCATTTATCTGACCGGCGATCCGAATAATTACAGATCTTTGCTCGCAGAATATGACAATGATTTGTACAATGAGATTGATGCACGCATCAAAGACAAGGCGGTTCCGCTTTATGTTTCTCCGAACGGTGACAGTATTGCGGATTCTTGCAATATCTCGTTTGAATACATCCGCCAGTGCAAGATCAAAGGTGTGAACGTATACGATGAAGACGGCAATCTTGTTGTGGACGGACATGAGGTCTGGGGCCCGCCGCGTCAGGGCGCAAGCATTTATGTCGGATTGGGTGCACAGGATCTTGATGGTCTGCCGGATGGTAAATATACCGGAACACTGGACTGCACCATTGATTATCCGACATCCAAAGATCATCCGCAGACCATCAGCAAAGAATTCTATGTGGATAATACAGCACCGGCTGTCGAGAGTGAGATCATCACAAAGGACGGCAGACAGATCCTGCGCCTGACCGCTTCTGATGCCGGTGTGCTGGACGGCATCTATATCTCCGGAAAAGGCAAAGGCGGCATTGCAGGCAGCTATAACCCCAATGCGAAGGCAAAGTCGGTTGACTATGCATTTGCGGTCAGTGCGCTTCTTGCGGCTTTTGAGGAGTTTCCTATGTATGAACCGGATGAACGCAACACAGACCAGCTTTCTTTCCTTGGTCATTTGATCTGCCGCAATGCAGATATGAATGAGATCGGAACCGATACATTTATGGATGTGATCCCGGCTGTATGCGATGAAAACGGTACATTCTCCGTCGAATATGATGTCACGGATCTGACCGCATATTCCGTTGAAGTGCTTGACAGAGCATTCAATATTACAACGCTTTATTTCGATCAGCCTGTTTCGGAGCAGCTTTTGGAAGGCATTTTCTACAGCTCTGACAGCTTCTATGAGATCACACCGGATATGATCCGCATTCGCTCCTGCCGTGACGGATCTATTGCAGAATATGCTTACACCTTTGCGCAGGGCGAACTGACGCTGACTGACGAAAACGGTACAGAAACTGTTTACGCCGCGGATGTTCTGACGAACAGCAAAATGCGTTTCCGCGATGCTGACGGAAAGAACACGATCCTGAATGCATATCAGGATGCAGAAACACTTGAAGATATCCGGTTTATCACATTGGATGCCTTCATGGAGAAGCTTTATGAGAAATTCCGTGAGACTTTTGATGCAGAACCTTTGAGCGAGACTGTTGTGTTTATTTCGCCTGACCAGGTCAATGTCACATTGAAGAATGACGAAGTCGAAGCAGACGATCACTCCACAGCGATAGATATTTACAATATTTCTCTGCTCACAGGCAGTTGTTACAGCTTCTACGTCTTCGATCACTTCGGAGCAGAAGATATTGCGGAAACATCTATTCAGCCGGGCTTTTATTATGACCAGCTCTTTGGCTATATTCAGTTCAATGAAGATCACGAGACAGGCAGCCTTTTTGATTTCATGGCGCTCAGCATAGAGGATGTTGAAACACCGTTCTCTTATTCATTTGATGAAAACGGTATTATGACGGTTCATTCTGAAGAAGGCGACATGACCGGAAGATTGCAGAGAGCGTTCACAGGAGAGACACAGATCCAGTTTGATGACGGCAGAAGCTGTGTGCTGAACCGGATCACAGATCAGGTTATCACCGCTGAAACATTCAATACAATGGATACTTTGATGAATCTGGTGTTCGAGTATGAATTTGCTGTGACCGGCGAGTATCCGTTCATGCTGAATGCAAGTATGGATAATGGAATTGATCTGGTCATTATGATCGACAATGTCCGCGGCTATGTCATCAATCCTCTCACTGCAAAGGGTACATTCTGGGGCGGAGAAGAAGTCGATCTGAATCATCCGCCGACACTTCCTGCAAAGGCATTTACAATGGATGAACTCAGAAATATGGCTTCGGTCGATTACGAAAAGCGTACCGGAAAGAGTGCACCGTTTGCAACACCGCGTATTCATTCGGACGGCTCTGTGACCATTGATATTTATGATGAAAACCATGTGCTTCAGGATATTTACACGATTGACGCTGTCACCGGAAAGGGTGAAGACCTCAACGGCAAGAAGATCAACCTGCCGAAGACCGGTATCATGAATCCGGACACCTTCCTGACTGCAACAGCAGCATTCCTGATGATGATGATCGGTGCCGGCGTTTGTGTAACGACCATCCGCAAGAAAGAAGAACAGTGATGCTTTGATCTTCTCCGGAAGGACGAAGACAGAATCCCGTTAAAACCGATGCGAGAGCTGCGTAACTGCATGACGGTTACGCAGCTTTTCTTTCGGAAAGCGTCCGGCAGTCACACCATTCTTTTGCGTTATTTTGATTTTTTCATTGCACTTTTTCAGATATTGTGTTATACTGAAAAAAGAGAGGGGGCAGCATGATGAAAAAAGGAATTGCAATTCTATTGACGATGCTTCTGGTTTCTGTACCGGTTTCAGCGGAGCGTATGCCGCAATATGCGCCATTGTTTGAGGCGAGTTTTTTGCAGGGCTGGTATTGCCGGGACTGGACAGCAGAACGATGGATTACGGAATTGGAAGATATGCAAACAGCAGGATTTCGTTCTGTGATTTTGCAATCAACGGTTGACCTGACATATGAACAGACGGATCTTTCCAAACCGAAAACGGATGCAGCATCTTATCAGCAAACAGCGGCATATGCCCTTTATCCAAGCGCGTTGGTGCCCGGTTCCGGTGAGATGCATACACTGGAATATGCGTTGGAAGCTGCCCGGCAAACGAATATGCAGGTCTATATCGGTACGGTCAGTGATAACCGCTGGTGGAATTACGGTTGGGGTGCGCCGGATGCATATTTTGCAGAATGGACAGTGCAAAACGGTGCACAGTGCGCTGCGGTCATTTCGGAGATCCGGAATCTTTACGGTTCTGCGTATGATGAACAGATCGCAGGATTTTACTATCACAACGAGATTTGGAATATGGATACAGCGTGCGCAGGGACAGATGCGGCGCAATATGCAGAGCTGATCGGCGGAAATATCCGTCAGAATCTGGAACAAATTGCGGAACTGTTTCCGGATAAACCCATGCTCATCAGTCCGTTTTATAATCGTGATTTGTCATCGCCGGAAGAATATGCAGCATTTTGGAACAAGATCGCTTCCTATGCACAGTTCAGAACCATTGATATCTTTGCTTTGCAGGACGGCAGCGGCAGAGATTATGATACAGAGACTGTATTTGCATGGAATCAGGCGCTGAGTTCTGTGATGGCGGAATCCATGCAGTTTTGGGTGAATCATGAGACTTTTGATTCAGGTTATGCGCCGGGATCCATGGAGACATTGCGGCAGAATTATCTTGCCGTGAATCAGGCAAAGAAGCATATTCTGTTTTCGTGGAATCATTATTATCACGACCAACTGCCAAAAGAATTTGAAAAGCTGCTGCAAAAAATGACCGGTGATGTGAACGGGGACGGCTTTTTTTCTGTTGCAGATGTCGTTACAATGCAGCGCTGGCTGATGCGTGACCGGATCGCTGTTTCCAATTGGATTGCAGGCGATCTGGATGCAAACGGCATCTGGAGCGCTGCGGATCTGTCGCTTATGAAACGGCGGTTGCTCTATAATTGAAACGATACGAAAAGGCAGCGCAAAGGCTGCCTTTTTTAATGATTGGCTGTTTATTCATCCGGAAGTGCGGCTTCGTCCGGTGCAGTTCCGGATGCAACTTCAAAAATCCGGATTCCTTCCGCCGGGACAGTCGTTTCTGTCAGAATGATTTCCTTGATTGCCGCTGCCTGCGTTGGTTCCAGACCGTTGCTTTCTACAACGACCTTTGCCGAATCATCATCCAGATATACGACACAATCTGTGAAGCCTTGCGAAAGGATGAGGCTTTCAATGACCTTTTCACTCTCCATTTGCTTGGAGAGATTGACCGCATCAATTGCATTTGTGACCATCTCGTCTTCACTGAGATCCCCGCCGCCGATGATGCTTTGCAGAGTCTGAACAGCGTGATCCCGGCTTGTTTGCTTATCCAGCCGCGCCTGTGCAAAATAATCGGACTGCGGGGGCGCTGCACTGACCATTTCAGCAGTACCGTAATGAGCAAGATCATCCGCTTCTGTTGTCTGTGTATCCGGCTCCAACAGATTTTTCGTAACCGTTGCATTTGCGGGCACAAGCCCGTTTCCGCCTGCAAGCACATAGTTCAGATAAACTGCCGCGCCGAGAATCAGCGTCAGACAGCTCAGGATCAATTGTTTTTTTCCGATAATCACGGTTGGTTTCTTCATTTGGAATTGCTCCTTTCAAAATGGTTCATTCAGAGATTCCCTGACCGACAAAAATGCGGGATGCCGGAATGCCAAGGACGGTTGCAACTGCATGGCTGACTCGTTCCTGCACGGCAGCATGCCCGCCGCCGGTACAAAGGATCGCTGCGCCCTGTATGGCAGGGTAGCGGCTTTCGGAGAGCAATGCAGATTCTTTTCCGTCGTTTCTGGTGATGACAAAAGCCGACTGCGTTTTGACTCCGTTGTTTGTTTTATCCGCTTTCACCTCCTCTGCGTAGACCTGTTCTCCGCTTCCGCTGACAGTCAGCATAACCGTTACCTGACCCACACCCTCCATTTTGGAAAGCAGATCCGTAAGCTGTGTTTCCATCGCCAGCCTGTAAGCATCTGCATCGACGGTTTCAGCATCGGTTTGCTGCTTTACAAGATCGCTTTTCTTTTTGTCCGGCAGAAATCCGGAAAACAGAATCATCGCCATGCCGATGAACCCGAGCAGCAGGATCCACTTGGGTCTATGCTCCGCACCAAACTGTTTTTGCAGATATTCACGGATTTTCTGCACGCAAATCATCTCCTTTCGTGATTGTGATGTCTTTGCCAAGCAGTTCCCGCAGGAATACGGCTCCGGTTACGGCATTCCCTTCTATGATGACCTCATCTATGCATATGCCGGATTCTGAACAAATATGCAGCCTGATTTCCCTGACACAGCATGGGACAGCTTCTTCTGTCAGTTTTTGATTGACCGCATTTCGGATCCTGACAGCAGCTTCCGACGCTCTGAGCGCATTGGCTTGTTCAGCAATATCAGTCGCAATTTCGGTCGATTCCGTGATTCCGGACTGGTATGAGAAATGCAGTGCGGTCAACGGTCTGAGCAGCACGGTCATCAGCAGGACGGAAAGCAGGAGCCGGATCTCTTTTTCAAATTTCTCAATCGGCAGGATGCATTCTGCAAGTGTAAATCCCAATGCAGCACTGCAAACACAAAAGATCGCGCTTTTCAGGGTTTCCATATTTCCGCAGCACTCCTATTCATGATTACCGGTCAGCATCAGCATAATGGCGCTGGATATAATCAGCATGACAGAAAAGCAAACCAGCATTGCAAAAATAGCAGACAATACATGGAGTGCGTTTTTGCATAGCTTTACCATAGATTCTGCACCGGATGGTTCTGCAAACATCAATGTGATGCGAAAAGCCGCACGATACAGGAGCAGCGAGAGCAGCGGCGGCAGAATCAGCCAGAGGATGACGAGCATTCCGACCGCACCGATGCCGTTTCGCAAAACAGCAATGCTGCCTTGTACCGTACTGTAAGCATCTGCAACTGCGCTGCCGATGATCGGGACAGCACCGGATGTAATCAGCCGCACGGATTTTGCTGCCAATGAATCTGCCGATGCTGCAACAAAACTCCGGATCGACAGCAATGCAGAAAACATGGTCATGACGAATCCGAGCGCCCATTTTATCACAGAATGAAAGCCCGAAATGATGCTTTCCAGCCGTATATGCGGGTTCAGAGCATCTGCAATGCCGAGGGCAGCCGCCATCTGTACCAATGGATATAAAACCGAACCGGTGAGCTGCATGATTCCTTCTGTCAGAAACAGCACGAAAGTCTGATAGGCAGCGCTTCCGGCGACAGATCCGCCTGCTGCCAGAAAGCCGGCAAAAACGGGCACATAACTGCCCATAAAGATTCTTCCGCTTTCCAGGGCTTGTGCAGCGCGTATCAGGCAGGTGCAAAGCGGTTTTGCTGCTGTTCCGATACAGATCGCGCCGGACAATACCTGAAACACACGCCGTAAACCTGCATCGGATGCTTGTTCAGACATTCCGTTCAATAATGCAGATAACACCGTGATCGTCAGCAATGTGCCGCATAATCGAATGGGTGCACCGGCTTCCTGTATCAGAACCTGCCGGATTTTTTGAAATACCGATTCCGGAGAGAGTGCAAGGACACTGGATGGATCTTCTGCCTGAATCCCGATTTCTTGCAGCGGTTCGGCTGCGTCCGGCGGGATCACAATTTCAGATGCTTGTTCTGTCAGCGCTTCCATTGGATCAGTTTGTTCCGCATGAGCTGTGATATGCAAGCAGAAAACTGCCGCCAAAAGCAGAAGCAGAACCTTCAGGAACCGAAACAAGATACGCATGAAAGCACCTCACGCAATTCATTCAAAAGCGGATCCAGCAGCGGCAGCACAAGCAGGATCAATGCAATTCGTCCAATCAGCAGGACAGCCGCAGCAGGGGCGGATTCACCGGCATCTTTGCAGAGATCCGAGGCGAGCTGTGTGATGCAGCAAATGCCGATCGCTTTGGAGATCGCAGCAGTTTGTTCCGGCAGCAATCCGCCGGCGCTGAGCAGATCATCTATCTGATTGAGGATCGGCATCATCATCCAGACTGCGGAAAGCGTCAGCAATGTGCCGGCAAGCAGAATGAGCATCAACGCCTGTTCTGCGGCGTATCGCTGAATCAGTTTTGCGATCAATACTGCGGTGACAGTGAAGCCCGCTGCCTGCAAGACGGTCACCATAAGCCGAATACCGACTTCACCGTATCAAACAGATCCTGTATTTCTGATATAATCAGCATCAATACAACGATCAATCCGGCAAGCGTTGTCAGCATTGCTTGTTCCTCTCTTTCCGCACGCTTCAATACAAGATTCAACACAGCAACGATGATCCCGATGCCGGCGACTTTGAAAATCAAGTCAATTTCCATGGCGATTGCTCCGTTTCCTTATAGCAATAAGATTACAAAAAATACAGCAGACAGCAATCCAAGGCTGCGGTATAGGTTGCCTTTTTCAGATGCTTTTCGTTCTGCATCCCGCTGTAGATCATGCAATCGTTCCAGACATATTGCAAATACATCAAGTTGTCCTTCCAGCGTTGTGCTGCCAAGTGTTTGTCCGATCGTTTTCAGAACAGCACGTTCATCCTGTGATAATGCCGGATCCTGCTCAATTGCCGAGAACCAGCAATCCGGAAACCGGGCAGCATGTCCGGCAGCAGTTTGTAAAAAGGTCAAAGAAGCAAATGCCGGATTCCGTGAAAGATCTTGCAGCAGATCAGAGGTCAGCGGCAATTGAAAGCGGAGTTCATTTATCATAGTCTGGATGCATTGGCGGATCAGGAGAAGATTAGCAGCACGATGCCGGAGTTTTTCAGCAGCACTGCATCCGCCGATCAGACCGGTCAGCAGCAGCAAGATCATACCAATCAGCTTCATATTTGCCCCCGAAGCGGTTGTGATGCGAGAACCTGTCCGCAGGCGTTTCCGCTGCCGAGCAGCACTGCATCGTGAAATACGCCGGCACGAATCAGGCGCAGGATCTGCGGTCTTTCGTATAATTCCGCAATGCTTCCTGCATGCGCTGTTGCGATGATCCGGACACCGGTGTGCACAGATTGCAGCAATGCATCTGCTTCATCGGCATCACCGATCTCATCACAGATCAGTATTTCCGGCGACATCACACGAACAGCAATCTCAATGCCTTCGGCTTTGGGATATGCATCCAGAATATCCGTTTGCATACCGAGATCAAATTGCGGGATACCATTCTGAATGGCTGCGAGTTCACCGCGTGAATCCAATAGCGCAATTCTGTACGTTTGACTCAGGATTCTGGTCAAATCACGCAGGAGCGTCGTTTTTCCGGATGCCGGCGGGCCTGCGATCAGAATTCCGCCCATGTTTTTACGAAATGGATCCAATTGCATCAGCGCTGCGGCACATCCGATTCGTTCTGATGCGATCCGAAAATTGATGCTGCTGACCGTCCTGATCGTTTCGATCTTATGGTGCTGCATTACCGCAGTCCCGCAAATGCCGGCTCTGTTTCCGCCGGCAGCCGTAAGAAAGCCTTGCCGGATCGCTGTTTCCCGGCTGTGAACCGAATGACAGCATAAATTTTGAAACAATGCGTCGATATCTTGTTTTTGAACGACAATAGCGGATGTTTGCAGCGGTGCGAGCGTGCCGTTCCATGTCAATGCATAGGCTTTTCCGCCCTTGACCGCCTGAACGGACTGTCCGATGCGCAGCCGGATCTCCTGAATCTGATCTGCCGTATCTTTTGGGATAGCTTGCAGGGGCTGACGGATCTTTTGCGGGAAATAGGGGAGTGCATCTGCAAATTTGCTGTGAACCATCAGTGAAATGCCACCTTTCGTCTGTCTTGGTACATTCTATGCAGGACAAGGCACGAATAGAAGCAGGATGCAAACAGAAAACCGGTAAGGAGTTTCCTCTTTACCGGTTTTCATAGAATACATATTGCGGGGATCATTGCCAATGCTTGAGCGTGGGAAGCATGGATGTGAGATAAGTGCGAACCTGATCGGGGGGAAACTGCGCATTTGCCATATGTTGAGAGAGGAAGTCAATGAGTTCATCCATCGAAGAATAGGCAAATTTGCCGTCGGCATAACACCATTTGCAGTAGTCTTCATTGAAGGAACCGTCAGGCTCTCTGCTGATGGATACATCTTCCAGCGGCATTCCGCAGCACTGACAAACGAGTTTGCGCGGCGATCCAAGCAGTGTATTGATCGACACATCAAACAGATCAGAGAGCAGTTTGAGCGTTTCGGTATTGGGAACCGTTTCGCCGTTTTCCCAGCGGGATA
>DMBA01000263.1:0-4081 GCA_003446315.1 Ruminococcus sp.
AAAGATGGTTCATATTCCGTGGATGCATTGCTGAACGCTTTGACAAAAAATACGAAATTGTTCGCAATTGCGCAGATATCAAATATCTTCGGACGGTTGAATCCCATTCAGGAATTTGCTGCTGTCTGCCATGAAAACGGTACATTGATCGTGTGTGACGGTGCGCAGAGCGTGCCGCATATCCCGGTGAATGTGCAGTTTCTGGATGTGGATTTTCTTGCGTTTTCCGGTCATAAAATGCTTGCTCCGATGGGGATTGGTGTGCTCTATGGCAAAGAGGCGCTCCTCGATCAGATGCCGCCGTTTTTGTATGGCGGTGAGATGATCGAATATGTCACGCGCAGCGATGCAACATTCGCCCAACTGCCCCATAAATTTGAGGCGGGTACTGTCAATGTCGGCGGCGCGGTCGGGCTGCATGCTGCCATTCAGTATCTCAATCAAATCGGCTTTGATACCATCATGCAGCGTGAGGATACACTCACCGCGGCTGCACTCAGCGAAATGCGGAAAATGCCCCATGTCCATGTCATCGGCTCCGATTTGCCGGAAGAACATCACGGGATCATCGCTTTCACCATCGACGGCGTGCATCCGCATGATATTGCTGCAATCTTCGATTCGGATAATATTGCTGTCCGTGCCGGTCATCACTGTGCACAGCCGCTGCATGCATTCCTCGGCGTGCCTTCTACCGTCCGGATGAGCGTTTCGTTCTATAACGATGCTTCCGATATCGAAAGATTCTTAGATACGTTAAAATCAATACGGGGGAGAATGGGCTATGGCGGATAATTTTTATGATGAAATCTTACTCGATCACAATTTGCACCCGCTGCATCTGCATGATCTGCCTTGCGCAACATGTTCCCATGCCGGTATGAATCCAAGCTGCGGTGATGAGCTGACGCTCCATATGGAATTGGAAAACGGTGTGATCCGTGATGCCTCTTTCACCGGTGTCGGATGCGCCATTTCTCTCGCTTCGGCTGATATTATGCTCGATCTCATGATCGGGAAAACGCCCGAAGAAGCACTGCATCTCAAGGATCTGTTCCTCAAAATGATCGCCGGAGATGCTTCCGAAGACGATATTGATACGCTCGAAGAAGCCGGTGCACTCCGGAATATCTCCAAAATGCCGGCGCGTGTCAAATGTGCCGTGCTCGGCTGGCGTACCGCCGGACATATGCTGGAAGAACATCTGGCTTCAGCTGAAAAGAAATAACATCAACCGGTGCTGACATTACATGCCGTGTCAGCACCGGTTGTTTTTTGAATATACTGTGATTGTAAGCAGATAAAGCCAATATAATCTACGTTTCTGCTGTAAATTCATATAAAATGAAATCGGTGTATCGCTTGATTGTGATACACCGATTATTTGATATTCATTTCTTCCAGCGGAGCATCCGCTTCTGGAGTTGATTGAACAAAAATGTCACCGCAATAACAACAATTCCAATCACCAGCAAGCCTGTGATCGTGCGCGTGTAGTCGCCGAAATCAGAGTAATATTTGACATAATAGCCCATGCCGTCGCGTGCACCGATCATCTCCGCTGAGGTCAGCAGAATAAACGATACACTTAATCCCTGATTGCATCCCAGAAAAATCTGCGGCAGCGCTGCCGGTAAAATCACCGAAAACAGCATCTCCGGTTTCGGTACATTGAGCACCTTGGCTGAATCAATGATCCGCTGATCGACATGCATCACACCACTCATTGTGCCTGCAAATACCGGCCAGAATGTCGCCAGAAAAATAACAAATACCGATACCGACTGAAAGGTCGGCAGCAATGCGATGCCATACGGAATATAAACAATCGGCGGGATCGAGCTGAAAAACTTCGAAATATAGGTCGCTGCACCGCCGAGCCGTGCATTCCAGCCAAGAAATAATCCAAGCGGGATCGCAGCGAGCGATGCCAGCAAAAAGCCCTTGATCGTGATGCCCAGCGAACTCTTGATATTAACCAGGATCTTGTCCCGATCCTCCGCAAACTGGTGCAACACCTTGCCCGGTGCCGGAAACAGCATGTCATTCAGCACATTCCATTTTGCCGTCGCCAGTGACCATATTGTCAGCAATACAAAAATGAAGCCCACAATATCCAGCAGTAACGACAGACTCTCTTTTTTCTTCATCAGAAAACTCAGTCCGATTGTTACTGCTTCTAATCCGATCGCAAAGGCAATCAGTGCGCCTGTGCATACCTCTTTTGTCGATCTGTCCGGCAAAAGCTGCACAAGCAGCAGAATCACAAATAATATATGTGTTACGCGAAAGATGCGGCTTTTCAGCGTCATAAAACAACCTCCTCGCCGCCGATGCGTTCCGCTACATCCTGATACAGCAGCGAAAGCAACCGGTTGCGGAATTTGCCGTATGCATCCGTTTTGACAAGCTCTGCTCTGTTCCGCGGACGCGCAAACGGGACTTCTACAATCTCATTGACTGTGCCCGGATGCGCTGTCAGCACAACAACCTTGTCGGAAAGCAGAATCGCTTCATCAATATCATGTGTGACAAACACGACCGTTTTGCGGTGCTCTGCACTGTCGCCTTCCCATAACGAAAGCAGCAGTTCCTGAAGGATCACACGGTTTTTTGCGTCAATCGCACTGAACGGCTCATCCATCAGCAGGATCTCTGTATTCATTGCAAGTGCACGGGCAATCGCTGCACGCTGCTGCATGCCGCCCGATAACTGCGACGGATATTTTTTGCCGAATTCGCCAAGACCCACTTTTCCCAAAAATTCATCCGCAATCTGAAAACGCTCTTTCCGGCTCAGTTCGTGCCGCGCCTGCTTGATGCCGAATGCAATATTGCTGCGGGTCGTCATCCACGGAAACAGCGAATAATGCTGGAACACCACGCCGCGCTCTCTGCCCGTTCCGTGCAGCGGTGCACCGTCAATCTCAACGGTGCCCCCTGCTGCCTGATAAAGCCCTTCCAATACACTCAGCAGGGTCGATTTTCCGCAGCCGCTTGCGCCGATCACACTGACAAACTCCCCTGCTCTGACACCAAAAGATACATCGTGCAGCGCCTGAAACCGCTTGCCGCGCTCTGTATAATCGACTGACAGATTTTTGATCTCAATCTTATTCGTAGGCATTGAAATGCTCCTCTAATGACTGATATATTTCATCTGCATTTTCAGAAAGAATACTGTCTAATGCAGCCTTATAAATTTCTGTGTTATACAGCGGTTCAATGTCATAATCCTCTGTGTAACCAAGTTCTACAATCGTATCTTTGAGCGTCAAGGTACCCTTTTTGTCCGGATCCGGACTCGATACACTGTATCCGCCGTAAACCTCTGTATCAATAAATTCCTCGTCAATGTCAATGTATTTCTTGACATCTGCAATCGTTTTTTCATGGTCTTCCTGCGTCAGATGATACGCTTTAATGAATGCGCGTTCCAGTGCCGTGAAGGTATTCGGATGCTCCCTGACCGCCGCTGTGGACGCGACCTGACGGCAGCACGGCTGGTTCTCCAGCGCCGCTTCATGTGCGCAGTAATATACGACTTTGTATCCCTGCGATTTCGCAAGCGATGCGTAAGGCGAATAAACAGATGCGGCATCAATCGTTGCGTTCGAAAGCGCTGCGTATGCATCTTTCTGGCTGTCAAAATATACAATATTGACCTTGTCTTCGCCTTCGCCGATCTCAATACCCGCGTTTTTCAGCAGAATCTGCAATTCGGCATCCTGCACGCTGTTCTTGACTGATGCTACATTCCGCCCCTTCAAAATCTCAACACCAAGTTCATCTTCCTCTGCATATTCCGATTTGATGACGTAGCCGTGACCGTTTGTCATCGCACCGCCGATGATCGTGACATCGTGACCCTGACTCTGGAAGGTCAGCGTCGGTACGGAACCAATAAATGCGACATCCAGTTTGCCGGATTCCAGACCGTTGACCAGTTCGCCGGCACTCGAAAACTGCGTCAGTGTGACTTGTAAGCCTTCTTCTTCAAAATAACCTTCTTCTGCGGCAACAAATGCCAGCAGATGCGCCGTCGAATTCAGATATCCCAGCTCAAGCTCGCTTTTTTCCG
>DMBA01000263.1:4198-5833 GCA_003446315.1 Ruminococcus sp.
TCTGCATCCGAAGAAGATGCTGCACTTTCTGTCTGCGATTCGCTGCTCTGCTCAGCAGATTGTGTGGATGTATTCAGTGCGCCGCAGCTTGTCATCAGCACAAGCGATGCAAGCAATGCGGTCAGTTTCATTTGCTTTTTCATGATTCAGATTCACCTTTCTTTTTTTATGCAACATGCGGACAGTTCATCTGAAACATCGCATTCGTAACGAAAAAGCATCATATTCGGTATCTGCTTTCATTGGATTCACTTCCTATCTTTGGTATGTCTATATCATATCATATTCATAGGCATATGTCCAATACAGATTCATAATATGTGGTTATCAATAAAATTGATTGCTTTTCAGGCGCGGAAGCCGCGCTGCAAATGATCTAAAGTTCGCTGTTGGGCAAACAGCGCCGAAGTCGGGTGTTCTTCTGCAAACCATGCTTTTGACGAATGCAGATGGACTTCCCGACACCGCACGATGATTGATTTTTCGTCATAATATGATAGAAACGAGGAGCCCCCGCAGGCATTCCTTAAAGTTCACCGGGCGCGCCTGTGCAAATTAGGCGTGAATTGTTGCTTTTTTCCTTTTTATATGCTATAATGGTTTTATTCTGAATGCTGTCCCTTTGGATCAGCATGGATATAAAGGAGGATCTATATGAGTTCTAACGTCAGACCCGAAAGCATGGAACGTATCACCACCGATGCGCTCGCACAGGCTTTTATCAATGAACAGATCCAGGCACTTCGTGCACAGATCGGTTCCAAAAAAGTCTTGCTCGCACTCTCCGGCGGCGTGGATAGCTCCGTCGTTGCTGCCTTGCTCATCAAAGCAATCGGTCAGCAGCTCGTTTGCGTTCACGTCAACCACGGTCTTCTGCGAAAAGGAGAACCGGAACAGGTCGTTGAGGTTTTCCGTAACCAGATGAATGCAAACCTCGTCTATGTCGATGCCGTTGACCGCTTCCTCGATAAGCTCGCCGGCGTTGCAGAACCCGAACAGAAACGTAAAATTATCGGCGCTGAATTCATTCGCGTTTTTGAGGAAGAAGCCCGGAAACAGGATGGGATCGAGTTCCTCGCGCAGGGTACCATCTATCCCGATATCCTCGAAAGTGACGGCGTGAAAGCACACCATAATGTCGGCGGTCTCCCTGATGATCTGAAATTTGAACTGGTTGAGCCGGTTAAGCTGCTCTTTAAGGATGAAGTCCGCGTCGTCGGTAAAGCGCTCGGTCTGCCCGATAATATGGTCTTCCGGCAGCCCTTCCCCGGCCCCGGTCTCGGCGTTCGCTGCCTCGGCGCCATCACCCGTGACCGTCTCGAAGCTGTCCGGGAAAGCGATGCCATTTTGCGTGAGGAATTTGCGAAAAACGGCCTCGAAGGTAAGGTTTGGCAGTATTTTACCGCTGTGCCGGATTTTAAGTCCGTCGGCGTGAAGGGCGGTAAACGTACCTTCGCTTACCCCGTCATCATCCGCGCTGTCAATACAACCGATGCTATGACCGCTACCGTCGAGAATGTACCCTTCGAATTGCTCCAGCATATTACTGCGCGTATTACTTCCGAAGTCGAAAATGTCAACCGCGTCCTCTATGACCTCACTCCGAAGCCTTGCGCTACAATTGAGTGGGAATAA
>DMBA01000227.1 GCA_003446315.1 Ruminococcus sp.
TACTGCGTTAGAAATCCTTGCCTTGCGTCAGCAAGGCGGCGGCTTTCTGCCTTGTCTCACGACAAAAATCCTGCGCATCTATTCTTCAAGATTTAATTGGTACATCAATATATATATATATGGCAGGACACATGAATTATATTTATTATATCATACTTATATTGAAAATTCAATAGTTTTTTTTGAACAGATGGAAAAAAGCCTCCGCCCGTCTTCGTGTTGATGAAAGTGGTATTGAAATTGACAGGAAAGTAAATCAAGTGATATTTCAGAGAATGGGCATATGCTATAATACAAACAATGAAATCCGCATCCCCCTTCATGCGGATATTTTGGGAGGAATGTGTATGCAAAAAGCAAAAATCAGTGTGCTGACAGCAGCCCTGATGTTGCTGACCGGCTGCGGCAGTACGGAACCCGCTTCGGATGAAGCAGAGAGCAGCCGGTCTGAGGCTGCGGAGACAGCAGCTTCTGTGCCGGAAACCACGGAAACCGAAGAAGAAACAGAAGAAATCCCTGTTCCGGACGGGTATTCTTTGCTTTGGAATGATGAGTTCAACGGGGATGCGCTGGATGAATCCATCTGGAACTATGAGCCGCATGAACCGGGCTGGACGAACGAAGAATTGCAGGAATATACGACATCTACAGATAATGTATTCCTGCGTGACGGCAATCTTGTCATCAAAGCGATCAAATCAGAAAAAGACGGTGCAGATTATTATACTTCCGGCAAAGTGACAGCACAGAATAAGAAAGATTTCACATACGGCAAAGTGACTGCGCGTGCAAAAGTGCCTGCCGGACAGGGACTCTGGCCCGCGATCTGGATGATGCCGCAGGATGAACAGCATTACGGTCAATGGCCGAAGTGCGGCGAGATCGACATTATGGAAGTGTTGGGCAGCCGGCTGGATACTGCTTACGGTACGCTGCATTACGGAGAACCCCACGGCGAACAGCAGGGGACTTATGTGCTGGAAAACGGCAGCTTTGCAGATGATTTCCATGAGTTTTCCGTGGAATGGGAACCGGGAGAAATGCGCTGGTATATCGACGGGGAGCTGTATCACACAGTCAATGACTGGTTTACGGCAGTGGAAGGCGAAGACGAAAAGCCGTATCCGGCACCGTTTGACCAGCCGTTCTTTGTGCAGATGAATCTGGCAGTCGGCGGCACATGGCCGGGCAATCCGGATGAAACGACCGATTTTGACCATGCAGAATTTGAGATCGACTATGTGCGCGTTTATCAGAAACCGTCTTATGATACCAATGTATCGAAGCCGGAAGCAAATTACCGGCAGGCACTGGAAGACGGCAACTTCATCTATAACGGTGATTTCTCGGAGCAGGAAGACCTGACAGATGATGAAAACTGGAAATTCCTGCTGTTTGAAGGCGGCGAAGGTTCTGCCGAAATCAAGGATAACAAAATCATCATCAAGACGGAAAATGAAGGTACGGTGGATTATTCCGTGCAGCTTGTGCAGCCGGAAATGCCGATCATCAAGGGCAAAAAATACCGTGTATCGTTTGATGCATGGGCGGATGAGGCACGCGATATCATTGTTTGCGTATCTGCACCGAATGCAGGCTGGATCCGGTATCTGCCGGACACCACACTGACGATCTCGGCAGAGCAGAAAACCTATACCTATGAATTTGAAATGCAGGATAAGGATGATCCGCTGGGCAGACTGGAGTTCAATCTTGGAAACCGCGGTTCGGATGCAACTGTGTATCTGACCAATGTCCGGCTGGAAGAAATCGAATAAGAAAAAACACACGATGCGTTTGTGAGAAACGTGTCGTGTGTTTTTCGTTGAAGTTGCTAAAGTTTAATTATACGGAACCGATCGGTTTTCGTCTTGCAATTCGGCAGAAATTGTGCTATAATAAAAATGATTCCGAACCTATTTGCGAAATTTGTGCAAAATCAGAAAACCGCACAGACTGCACACCGATATCCCGAACAGCACAAAACTGTTGCGCTTGTGCACATCTGCTGTACGGAAATCAATGATGCGGTTTTGCGGATCATCGGGATCATAGTACATCGTCAGCGTGTCACCGACAGCAACCTTTGCACGCCACGCAGCAGCAGATGTAATACCGAGTTGCTTTGCAATATCCTGCGATTCTGCTTCCACAACAACGATTTGCAGACCGTCGAATGTGCCGTTTTGTTCCAGTGCCGTCACGCGAACCGAAGCAGAGGGCATTGTATCCTGCGCATTTGCGAGTGTATGCTCCTGTGAGATTCCGGTAAACAGCAGAAAGCTGCCGCATCCGAAGGACAAAATGGCAGCGATCAGGATGATGATTTGCAGGATCCGGAACAGAACAGATCGGATCCCGGTTTGTTTGGACATCGCAGCGCCCCCTTTCTTCGTACTGATTATACCATATTATAGAGAAAAAAGCAATGACCTGACGCACATTTTACACATGTGTATCCGGCGAACTTTCGATCATTTGCAGCGGGGCATCCCCGTTATCTTATAAAATATGGAAATGCAATGGCTTGCTCTGTAAAAAGCGCATTATTTCGGTGACCGTCACAAAACCAACGGGGGGATTATTATGGTATCTATCAAACGGACAGCGGCTGCATGCACAGCGATTTGTCTGGCAGCGGCATCATTTCCGGCATCGGCAGCGGGATCAGGTGACGAATATCTGCCGTTGAACCGCAACCGGACGGACTGCGTGTATTCCGATCAGCAGAACACCGCATATGCTTCCTGCAATGATGTTTATTACGATGCGTGGAGCGGCAGCAAGGGCAGTTATCTGGCATATGATCTTTCGGCATTTCAGCCGGAAAAGATCAATGTTGCGTGGTATTCCGGCGCGTGGAATAATTATGATTACACGGTTCTGAATGAATCGGCAGGCGCATCGCTTTCCGCATATAAGATCTATGTCAACGCAGCGGAAGGCGGCGCATATCCGGAAACCGGTTGGGAAGAAAAGGTTTCCGTGCAGGATTACACGGCACATTCCGGACAGAATCTGCTGGATTTCACCGGCTATCACTGGGTGAAGCTGGAAGTATGCGGGGTGCAGAACGGCGGCACAACGGTCAGCCTGAATGTGGATATCCACGATTGTTCTGCGGGCGCACCGGATAGCTGGATCTTTTACGGCGACAGCATCACGGCAGGCGGCATGGTGACGTTTTCCGCCGGTGACGGTAATTTTGCAGATTTTGTGCACCGGCTTGATCCGCGGCACTATCCGGCACAGGAAAACGGCGGGATCGGCGGCATTTTCAGCACGACCGGCAAAGCAAATATTGACCGCTGGCTCAAACAGTTTCCGGGCACATATGTCAGCATTGCATACGGCACAAACGACTGCTGGGGCAATCAGACCGGCGCGGAACGGTATTATGAGAACACGGTCTATATGATCGAGGCGGTACAGAAAGCCGGAAAGACCGCTGTTTTGCCGAAGATCCCATATTCCACGGAACCGGGCATTACGCCGTATATCGGCGATTACAATGCGCAGATCGACCGGATCTACCGGGAATATCCGGATGTGATACAGGGGCCTGATTTTTATGCATGGTTTCAGGAACATCCGGAAGGTCTGAGTGCAGACGGTGTGCATCCGAATGCGGACGGCTATAATGAAATGCGCAGGCTTTGGGCAGAAACAGCCGTGGAAGCGATTTACAGCAAGGCGGCTGATCCGGCAGCGTGTTCCGGAGATGTGAATGCAGACGGAAAAAACGATGCAGCAGATGCAGAATTGCTTGCAGCATATCTGACAGGGAAGGGAACGCTGCCTGCGGGCTGGAAGAATGCCGATCTGAACGGGGACGGCAGACTGCATGCAGGCGATCTGACATTGCTGAAACGATTGATTCTAATGAAAGAAACGGAAGACCCTGTGATGACACAGCCGGTGCTTCTGGATTGAGGAGAAATATGCGAAAAACAGCGATACTTGCAGCGGGATTGCTGCTGCTGACAGGCTGCGGCGAAACGCAGGATCAGGAAGTGCATTATATCAAGACTTCTGTTATGTACAATACTTTGACGGACATGTATCAGAATCCGGACGATTATCTGGGCAAGATCTATCATATGACCGGTACACTGTATCCGTCCACGGATCAGAACGGACAGACGTTTTATTCTGTATATGTCGAAGGTGCAGACGGACACGGCATCGGCTTGGAACTGGATTACAGCAGTTTCGAAGGACTTGCGGATTATGATACGATAACCGTTGAAGGCAAGCTGGAAAAGGAGACAGGAAATGTCAACGGCACACATTCAGAATATCTGATCCTGCGTGTCAGCTCGCTGGAAAAGCGGGAATCGAAGTAATCATACAGGGTGCAGAGCCGTTCATATGCGAGAAAAAGATGTGTATGCCGATCGCAATGAGGATCAATCCGCCGCAGAGCTGTGCTTTCTCATGGAGCAGATCCCCGCAGACTCTGCCGATCCGGATACTGATGATGCTGAGCACGGCAGTCACAGCGGCGATCATGCCGGATGCCGGGAAGATCGGGAAATGCGGGAATGCGGAAAAACTGATGCCGACCGCCAGCGCATCTATGCTGACGGCAATGCTCTGGAGCAGCAGCGCACGGAATGTGAGCTCAGACTGCGCCGCAGGATCGTTTTTCCGCAGCGCGTCCAGAATCATGCGGATGCCGAGTCCGCAGAGGAGCAGCAATGCGATGTAATGGTCGAATTGTGCGATGATGCTGTAAAAAACAGAGCCAAGCAGAAAACCGGTGAGTGGCATCAGCCCCTGCATGATGCCGAAGCAAATGCCGGATGCACCGGCGTAAAATCCGCGGAGCTTCCGGCAGCACATGCCGTTTGTCATCGAAACAGCGCAGGCATCCATCGCAAGCCCGACCGCCAGCAGCATCAGATCCGATGTATGCATAATCAAGACTCCTTTCGGGCGGCAGCAGTTGACAAAACCGGCATTTTCTGGTATGATTATAACAGCCGGATGAAACGGTGAAGATTACAATCAGAAAAGAGGAAGTAATATGGAATATCAGCCTTATCAAGCGTCCATGCTCGCACTTGGGCAGGCACCTTCCGTGATTCGTGAAACATTTGAATACGGCAACCGCCGTGCAAAGGAAATCGGCAGAGAGAATGTATTTGATTTCAGTCTGGGCAATCCGAGTGTACCGGCACCGGAAAGCGTGCATGATTCCATGCGCCGTCTGATGGATGAAACAGATTCTGTTCAGCTTCACGGCTATACATCCGCGATCGGAGCAGAACCGGTGCGTGCGGCGATCGCAGCAGATATCAACCGCAGATTTCAGGCAGGCATCGGCGCAGAGAATCTTTATATGACCTGCGGCGCAGCGGCATCCCTGACGGTGACCCTGCATGCCATTCTGTGCCCGGGCGATACCTGCATGACATTTGCGCCGTTCTTCCCGGAATACCGCGTATTTGTGGAAGCAGCGGGTGCAAAACTGGTTGAGGTTCCGGCTGATACCGAAAAATTCCAGATGAATCTGCAAGCATTTTCGGAGCTGATCTCGCCGCAGACGAAGGCTGTTATCATCAATACCCCGAATAATCCGACGGGTGTTGTGTATACAGAGGAAAATCTGAAAGCATTCTGCGATATCCTGCGTGCAAAGGAAGCAGAATACGGTCACACGATCTATCTGCTTGCGGATGAGCCTTACCGGGAGCTGGTATATGATGCAGAGACTGTTGTGCCGTATCTGACCAATTTATATGATGATACCTTTGTTTGTTATTCCTACAGCAAATCGCTTTCGCTGCCGGGCGAGCGAATCGGCTATATTGTGGTATCTCCGAAGATGAAGGACAGCAAGCTGGTGTATGCCGCTGTCTGCGGCGCAGGCAGAGCGCTTGGATTTGTCTGTGCGCCGAGTATGGCACAGCGTGTAGTTGCAGATAATCTCGGCAAGACGGGTGATCTTTCCATTTACCGCAAGAACCGCGATCTGCTTTACAATGCGCTGACAGAATACGGCTACCGCTGCATTTATCCGGACGGTGCGTTTTATCTGTGGGTGCAGGCGCTGGAAGAAGATGCCAATGCATTTTGCAAGAAGGCACGCGATTATGAGCTGCTGCTTGTGCCGTCTGATTCCTTCGGCTGCAAGGGATATGTGCGCATTGCTTACTGCGTGACGACAGAGATGATCGAACGCAGTCTGCCGGCATTCAAGAAGCTGGCAGAGGCTTACGGCAAATAAAGAATCGAGGCAGCGTCCGTCTGATGGGCGCTGCTTTTTCCTGTATTGCGCGTCTGGCGGTGAAGCGGCGAAGCCGAAATAAAAGTTTT
>DMBA01000215.1 GCA_003446315.1 Ruminococcus sp.
GTCTTGAGGATCGCAAGTGCTTCCTCAGAATAGCCCGGAGCAATGATACCGTCAGAGACTTCGCGTGCGATCAGTGTTGCAGTGATGGCATCGCACTCATCGGAAAGCGAGATCCAGTCGCCGAAGCTGGACATTCTATCCGCGCCTCTTGCTCTTGCATATGCACATGCAAGGGGAGAAAGCTCACCGAGATCATCGACAAAATAGATCTTTTTCAGTGTATCGGAAAGCGGTCTGCCGATCGCAGCACCTGCCGGCGATACATGCTTGAACGAGGTTGCAGCCGGCATACCGGTCGCAGCCTTCAGTTCTCTGACGAGCTGCCAGCCGTTGAAGGCATCCAGCAGATTGATATAGCCCGGATTACCTGAAAGCACGGTGATCGGGAGTGCGCTGCCGTCGTTCATATAGACTCTTGCAGGCTTCTGGTTGGGGTTGCATCCATATTTCAAAAGACGTTCGGTTTCCATTTTCAGTTCCTTTCCGGCAGATTCATCTGCCCAGTGCTTATTCGGCGGCTTCTGTGCCGTAGCGGTTGACGATCTTGCTGACGGTATCGCCGGTAACCGGATCAATATAGCGCACAAACAGCGAGATCTTATTATCTGCATTCAGGCTGTCCCAAAGCATATTGGTAAATTCCGTAATATCATTCGGAATCGCAACGAGCTTCGGCTCGCCGGTAAAGCTGGGCAGCGGATTGCCGTCGCCGACATAAGTGTGGATGAAGTGACCCTGACCTGCGATCGGGTTCTCATAGGTATAGGTAAAGCGCTGGCAGGAGTCCGGATTGCCCTCAGCGCTCTTGAGGATGGAAAGCGCATAATTGAACTTGCCGTCTTCGCAGTGGATGACACCGGAGATACGGGGTGTGAAATTGGGATCATCCGGCTCAAATTTCCGGGCACGCAGGGACTGCTCAAAGGTAAACTGATGATCCAGACCGTCATAGATGGTATCGGTCTGATCGCCGTTTGTAACGATCGTCTTATTGCCAAGCACGCGCACCGGCCAGTAAATGATCAGCGACGGATCGGAACATTTTGATTCGTCATAAGCCTTTGTGCGCAGACCAAGCCCGTCCGGCACAAAAATGCGGTTGCGGGAATTCTCGCTTCTTCCCATGATAAAGTAAGCAGCGACGGCATGTGTACCGTCCTCTGTTTTGCCGAGGATAATGCCTCTGCCCGGATAACTGTTATTTTTCAGTTCCTGTTCCAGTGAGATCATCGCCATCGTAATACCTCCTGTTGATGGTCAAATAAGCGCATGGCTGCTGCACAAAGGTCAGCGGCTGTGCTTATTGAATTTGAAATAATACACTGCGACCGCACAAAGCCCGACGAGGATCGCCCCGCCGATGAACAGCCCATAGCGCGTGCCCTGAATATCGGCATTTTCGCGGAGCTGTTCTTTTTCCTGTTCTGCTTCTGCAAGCACAGCCTGGACATCATTTTTCGCATCCGCAGCGGAAGGCGGCTCCGGCAGATCGCCGAATTCAGCATCGGGATCCGTTGCCTGCGGTGCGGTTGTCACTGCCAGTATGGTTTCGGCAGCCTTCGGGCGAAGCTGCGGCGATCCGGCGCTGAAAGCGCACAGCATCAGCGCACACAGCATGCCCGTCATGATTTTTTTCACATTATTTTCCATCATTCTTTAATATAAACCTGCCGTCCGCGCACTTTGAGTTTATTATCGCAGAACAGGCGGACTGCTTCAGGCAGGATCTTCCATTCTGCTTCTTCCATCACTCTGCGCTGGAGTGTTTCCGGCGTATCGCCCTGCTTGACATCGACGGCTTTTTGCAGAATGATCGGGCCGCCGTCGCAGATTTCATTGACGAAATGCACCGTTGCGCCGGTCACCTTGACACCTGCTTCCAGAACGGCTTCATGCACATGCAGACCATAATAGCCCTTGCCGCAGAAGCTGGGAATGAGTGCAGGGTGCACATTTATCATTTTATAAGGGTAGGCACGGCAGATCGTTTCATCGAGAATGGTCATGAAGCCCGCCTGCACGATCAGATCAGCGTATTCCTCATAAAACGCTTCCATCATTGCAGCGCTGTAAGCTGCCGTATCGGGAAACGCCTTGCGCGGGATCACGCGGGTCGGAATATTATTGTTTTTCGCACGAACGAGTGCATAGGCATCGGGCTTTGAGCTGATGACGCAGGTAATTTTGCCGCTGCCGAGCTCGCCGCGGTTCTGCGCGTCGATGAGCGCCTGCAAATTCGTACCGCCGCCGGACACCAAAACGATAATATTCTTAAATTCACGCGGGTGTTTCTGTTCCTCCATACCTGTACCTCCCTGTATTTTCGCTGCAATTATTCGATGATAACGCCTTCATTGCTCTCGACGAGTTCACCCAGCACATAAGCAGTTTCGCCGGCAGCCTGCAAAGCAGCGATTGTCCGGTCTGCATCTTCCGCCGCAACGGAAACGATCATACCAACGCCCATATTATAGGTATTGAACATATCGCGCTCCGGGATATTGCCGGTTCTTGCGATCAGGTCGAAGATCGGCAGCACGCGGACATTCTTGCGCGGGATTCTTGCAGAGATGCCGTCGGGCAGGCTGCGCGGGATATTCTCATAGAAGCCGCCGCCTGTGATATGGGAGATTGCCTTGACGTTCACCTGCTCAATGAGCGAAAGGATCGACTTCACATAGATTTTTGTCGGAGTAAGCAGTGCTTCGCCGAGCGTGCAGCCGAGGTCATCGAACTTCCGGGCGAGGTTCTGCTCATTCATTTCAAAGACCTTCCGGACGAGGGAGAAGCCGTTGGAATGCACACCGGTAGAAGCGAGAGCGATGAGCACATCGCCTGCTTTCTGTGTATCGGGTTTCAGCAGTTTTTTTCTGTCAGCGATGCCGACGGTAAAGCCTGCCAGATCATATTCATCATCCGGCATCATCCCCGGATGCTCAGCGGTCTCGCCGCCGATCAGAGCACATCCTGCCTGCACGCAGCCTTCGGCGACACCTTCCACGATCGTAGCGATCTTTTCCGGATAGTTCTTGCCGCAGGCGATATAGTCAAGGAAGAACAGCGGTTTTGCGCCGCAGCAGATCACGTCATTGACGCACATTGCAACGCAGTCGATACCGATGGTATTATGCACATCCATGAGCATAGCGATCTTCAGTTTTGTGCCGACGCCGTCCGTACCGGAAACGAGCACCGGTTCTTCCATGCCGCTGAGATTGGGCAGGAACAGGCCGCCGAAGCCGCCGATGCTGTCGATGGAGCCTTCTGTCACCGTGCGGGCAACATGCTTTTTCATCAGCTCAACTGCCTTATAACCGGCTGTTACGTCCACGCCTGCCTTTGCATAGCTTTCAGAAAAACTGTTTTTTTCATTTGCCATTATACATTCTCCTCTTGATCGTTTCTGCGGTCAGCAGGAGATCCTGCTGCCGTTCTGCTCTGATTTCCGTCACTGCATATTGCATTGCTTTCACAGCAGATGCGTTATTATGATAAAAGCTGTCCGATAAGATATCCGATGATGCCGCAGAGCAGCATGATCGGAATAAGACGCAGATACTGCCAGACCATCAGATTATTGAAAACGGTATCCCGGATATCGGTTTCGATCCCGCCGGCAACAGCATCCCGGAAGATTTCCGGTGCATCTTTGCCGCCGAGCATCACGCCGTAATGAATAGGGATCACGGTATGCGGCTTGATCTGATTGGTCAGTTCCGCCGCCTCTTTTGCGTTCATGGTATACATCCCGCCGCTGACCGGCAGCAGGAGGATATCGCAGTTTACAGCGCTGCATTCGGGTGTCACATCGCAGTCGCCGGTGACATAGATGCGTGTTTCACCGAGTGTCAGCACATAGCCGACCCAGCCCATGCGCTGCATATGCGCCGGCTTATGCAGATTATAGGCTGCAATTGTCTCAACCGGAATGCCGCAGATTGTGAGCGACTGACCGGGTTTGACGCGCAGGGGTTCTCTGCCTGTCCGGAGCTTCACCATTGCCGCAATACTGTCCGGTGCAGCGATGGCCGTATCCGGTTTGAGCAGTTTTTTGATATCTTTCGGTGAAAAGTGATCGAAATGCGGATGCGTAATGAGGATCAGGTCAGCATCATGCGGCTCGCCTGCAATCCGGATCGGATCAATATAGATAACCTTCTCACCGCGGATACAGATGCTGCTGTGGATATTGACCTGAATCTGATTCAAAATCTCCTGTTGAAACATATTTTCTCCTTTTGGCATCTGCGAATCGGCACCGGCTTATTCCTCGCCGGTGAAGCAATAGGTGCAGAGAGAATCGGGATCAATACCGACTGCGGCTTTCACATCGGCAAGCAGATGATATTTCAGCGAAGTAAAATTCAGCCGTCTTGCGATCTCATCGACCATTGCGTGATAGCGTTCCGTATTATCCGTGCAGTAATCGCGCAGATAGCGGTCATCGCCGTCAAAATCGCGGACGACCTGCCGTGCGATCAGATCCATATCAGATTTACCCGGCGAGAAGTTCAGATACTTACATCCGAACATAGAAGGCGGCGAAGCAGAACGGATATGCACTTCTTTTGCGCCGTTATTATACAGGAACTCCACCGTATTGCGCATCTGTGTACCGCGCACGACGGAGTCATCCAGAAACAGCAGTTTTTTATCCCGGATCAGTTGTTCGACCGGAATGAGCTTCATATGTGCAGTCAGGTCACGCACAGACTGTTTTGCGGGCGTAAAGCTCCGCACCCATGTCGGCGTATATTTGATGAACGGGCGGGCAAATTTGATGCCGCTTTCATTTGCATAGCCGATGGCATGACCGTTTCCGGATTCGGGGATACCGGCAACATAGTCCACATCAATGCCCTTATCGCGTTTTGCGAGCAATGCGCCGCAGTTATTGCGCATGACCTCGACATTCACGCCCTCATAGCAGGATGTGGTATAGCCGTAATAGATCCACAGAAACGCGCAGATCTTCATTTTATTGTTCGGCTTCATGACCTGCTCGCAGGAATCCGGTGTCAGAAAGACGATCTCACCCGGAGCCAGATCGCGCAGATAGCGATAGCCGAGGTTCATATAGGAAAAGGATTCAAACGCAGCGCAGTAAGCGCCTTCCTTATGGCCAAGGATCAGCGGCGTTCTGCCGACGAAATCACGCGCTGCATAAAGACCGTCTTTTGTCATCAGCAGCAGCGTCATAGAGCCTTGGATCAGTTCCTGTGCATGCCGGATGCCGTCCGGAATCGTATCGCACTGGTTGATGAGTGCCGCAACGAGTTCGGTCGGATTGATGACACCGCCGCTTTGCTCATTGAAATGGCCGCCGTGTGTAATGATCTCGTCCACCAGCGCTTCTGCATTATTGATCTTGCCGACCGTAGTCAGCGCATAGCTGCCGAGGTGTGAGCGCACGAGTACCGGCTGCGGATCGGTGTCGCTGATACATCCGATGCCCATATTTCCCTGCATGGTTTCGAGGTCATCGCCGAATTTCGTGCGAAAAGGTGCATTTTCGATGTTATGAATTGCCCGCTGAAAGCCGGTTTTGCCGTCATAAACGACCATACCGCCTCTGCGTGCGCCAAGATGTGTATGATAATCGGTTCCGAAAAACAGTGCCGCCGTAATATCTTCCTTTGACACTGCACCGAATATACCGCCCATATACTTCCTCCAAGATAGAATTTGGTTCAATGCGTCCGATGCGGGGCATATGCTGCCCCGCCCGCCGTCATCCGAATGAAACTGTCCGCGCAGACTGTTCTGCTCAGGCGTTTTCCTTCAGGCGCTTCATAATCTCCTGATATGCTTCTTCCACGCCGCCCATATCTCTGCGGAAGCGGTCTTTATCGAGTTTCTCGTGGGTGGTAGAATCCCAGAAGCGGCAGGTATCGGGCGAGATCTCATCTGCCAGCAGGATCTGACCGTGGAATCTGCCGAATTCGATCTTAAAGTCGATGAGGTCGATGTTCAGCTTCTTGAAGAAACCGAGCATAAACTCGTTGACCTTGAATGCATATTTTGCGATGGTATCGAGCTCCTCTTTTGTAGCAAGACCGAGTGC
>DMBA01000028.1 GCA_003446315.1 Ruminococcus sp.
GATGAAAAAAGCGTATATTCTGATCGGAATACAGGCGTGCGGGAAAAGCACATTTTGTTCTCAGTATCTGCGGGAAGCAGTCCGCATCAGTCTGGATGATCTGCATACAAGGAACAAAGAAAAACTGCTTCTGACGGCATGCATTGCAAACGGTCAGGATTTTGTGATAGATAACACCAACCCGACGAAAGCGGACAGGGCGAGATACATTCCCGCAGCCAAAGAGGCAGGATATACCGTGATCGGGTATTATTTTCGTTCATCCATCCGGGAAAGCATTGCACGGAATGCACAGCGAACCGGAAAAGCGAGAGTGCCCGATGCAGCGGTAGCGGCGACGCACAACAAGCTGGAACTGCCGGATATGGATGAAGGATTTGATCTGCTGTATTATGTCCGCATGGAAAACGGCGGATTTGTGACAGAAATCTGGAAAGATGAAAGTGAGGGATGAACATGAAATTCGATGATTTTGATAAGCAGATGCGCGTATATGAGGAATCGCTAGACCAGTATATTCTTCCGGAAATGTACATTGCCGCGAGACTGGACGGGCGCTCATTCACACGGCTGACAAAGGAGATCTGCAAATTTGAAGCGCCGTTTGATATCCGTTTTCGGGATATGATGATCGAAACTGTAAAAGGGCTGATGACCGGATCCGGCTTCAGACTGATCTACGGCTATACGGAGAGTGATGAGATCTCGCTGCTGTTTCATCCGGAAGACAATACGTTCAGCCGCAAGGTACGAAAGCTGAACACAACGCTTGCAGGGGAAGCGAGTGCGCTGTTCAGTCTTGCGCTTGGACGCGCAGCATCATTTGACTGCCGGATCATACCTTTGCCGAATCTCAAACTTGTTGCAGATTATTTTGCATGGCGGCAGGAAGATTCACACAGGAACTCGCTCAATGCACACTGTTACTGGGCAATGCGCAGAGAGGGGATGGACAAGAACGCCGCGACGGATCTTCTGCGGAGCAAAAGCAATGCATACAAGAATGAATTGCTGTTTCAAAGGGGGATCAATTACAATGATCTTCCGGCATGGCAGAAACGCGGAGTCGGGCTGTATTTCAGAGCGGTAGAGAAGGAAGGCTTTGATCCGGTGACGCAGAAAAGCGTGATGGCGGAACGAAAAGTGCTTTATACGGATACTGAATTACCGATCGGAGATGCATACAGAGCTTTCATTACTGATCTTGCGGCGGGAAGCCGCGCTTAAAGTCCGCCGGATAACCGTATATGAAAGATGCCCCGAAGTGCTTTTGAAACACTTCGGGGCAATATTTTCAGTTGAATTTTCAATCCATATCTTCAAATGCTTCCAGACCGTGCTTGGCTTCTGCCTTTCCGTCGCCGTGCCGGACAAAGAGCATTGTCACAAAAGCGCACAGCACAAAAAAGGCGCAATAGGGGAACAATGCCATATAATCAATCCGTTCCATCAGCGTGCCCGCACAGATCGGTGTTGCAACCTGCGCGATCATGCTGAATGTGTAATAGAAACCGGTGAAGCGACCGACCTCAGAGCCTTTGCACATTTCGAGCACCATCGGCAGAGAATTGACATTGATAAACGCCCATGCAACGCCCACCAAAAAGAACAGGATATAAAGCGGGCGGTGAAATTCATCACAGACGCAGGTATAGATAAAAGCGCTGAAAAAGCAGGCGAACAGCAGCAGCACGCCGCATAGGATTGTTTTTTTGCGTCCGATCCTGCTTGCAGCCTGACCGGCGGGAATGAAGAAGATGATTGCGCCGCCGGTTGCGATCGTCAGGCACAGGGATGCATCTCCGATCCCGATTTTCCATACGGCATCTGCATAGGTGGTGAACCATGTTTCCATTGCATTATAGCCCATATACCAGAGTGCAACGGATACGAGCAGAAAGATCAGGCTCATTTTGACATCTTTCGGGAGCTGTTCCTGATGTGCTTCATTTTCGACGGCAAGATTTTCTTCCGGATGTGCCGCTTCATAAGCGAGCATCTCGGCATTGAGCTTGACCTCATTGACAAAAAACATCACAACGATGAGTGAAAGGATCATGATGCCGGCAACGACGAGAAACAGCGGCATATAATCGACATGTTCGGCGTTTTGTGTTTTGGCAGTCGGATACATCAATTTTGCGATCACGAGATAGATGATACCGCCGAGTGCGCCCATGAGATTGATGATAGCATTTGCCTTACTGCGCAGCGGTTTGGGTGTTACGTCCGGCATCAAAGCGACTGCGGGGCTTCGGAATGTTCCCATAGCAACGAGGATGCCGCCCAGCACGCATACAAAAATGATTTTGGTGGCAGCTTTTGGCGATGTGAAATACGCATGATCCAGAATCGGGATCAGCAGCATCAGCAGGATCGCTGCGATACTGCCGCCCAGAATAAACGGTTTGCGTTTTCCGATTTTCGTGCTGCACCGATCAGATAGACTGCCGAACAGCGGGAGCAGGAACAGAGCCAGCACATTATCCGCCGCCATAATCAGACCGGAAAAGCTCTTGTCCATATGAAAGGTCTTTGTCAGGATCAGCGGAATGACATTATTATAGAGCTGCCAGAACGCCAGGATTGCGAAGAAAGCGAATCCAACGCGAATCGTCTGACCGGTATTCAGTTTTAATTTTTTGTCCATCAAGCCGGATCTCCTCTGCATATGTGATATGGTTGTCTGATTATTCATTATAACATATTATGCGGCAAAAAG
>DMBA01000116.1 GCA_003446315.1 Ruminococcus sp.
TCTCAAGCCCGTCAAGCTCTGCGGTTTGGAAAGCTGCGGCATGATCTGCTCCGCAGAACAGCCCGACGGTACCATTACGCTCCTGTTTGCCGATGACAGCATTGCCCCCGGCAGCCGCCTTTGCTGATGCGATGATCCGTTCGATCGGAATGTTCCCGTATCGGATGACGATGCGGCGTTTTGGGATCGGATGCATCTTTTGCCTCCTTTCATGAATCTGGTTGCCCTCTTGTATTCACAATATGTATATGGAGATGATATTATGAAAACAAAAATGATGAAACTTGCAGCTTCTATCGCTGCGGCTGTCCTCTGCTTCCAGGCGGTTCCGGCTTCCGCTGCTGCCCCGATGCAGATCTGCATGACGGCGGAATCTGACGGCGTTCGGAATGATCTGATCGAGAATGAGGATATGATTATCAAAGGCGCGGTCGAGATCAAGAATTATACCGGTATTTCCTCGATTCGTCTGAAACTCAGAAGCGACAGCCCGCTTGTCATCGAAAACGGCGGATTCTATATGGATCCCGATGATGACAAGATCTCTGCGCTGTTCGGCAATTATGATACCGCGATCTATACGCAGTATTCCGAAGTGACCGGCGCAAGAAATACCGCGCTGTTCTATACGACCGATACAGAGCGCGGCCATGTTGCGGAGATCAATAAAGAAGGCAGCCCCTTTATTACCTTTGATGTCCGTGTTCCGAAGGGTACCCCTGCCGGCGACTATACCCTCTATATCAGCCGTGAAGAAAAAACCAATTCCGTCGGTCAGATCGAAAAGGATTTCTTCTGCCGTACTGCCGGTGCAAATCTTGTGCTTGATACCGATGTGGAACTGGTGCCCTATACGATCCCTGTTTTCCTGCGCGGCGATACCGATTGCAGCAATGAGATTGAAGCAATGGATGCGCAGCGTGCGCTCGATTACTTCCTCGAAACAACTGTGCTCGGTCAGACTTTGACGGATGAGGAGGTCGCTGAACTGACCGGTACGGAGCATGTCAAGGCTTCTATGCGCGGTATGGATGCTGATCTTGACGGTGAGATCTCTGCAAGCGATGCACAGCTCATTCTCAGCTATTATCTGGAGCAGGTCGTTGGAAACCAGCCGACCTGGGATTCTCTGAAGTCCTGAGGCATCGCAGATGCTTCGGCAGATCGTGCTGAAAACACCTGCGAAAATCAATCTGTCACTTGATATTACAGGAAAGCTGCCAAACGGTTATCATACGCTGCGAAGTGTGTTTCAGGCAGTCGGGATTTATGATACGCTGACGCTCACCCGCAAAGCGCCCGATCAGCCGATGACGCTTTCCTGTAATGTGCCGGATGTGCCCTGTGATGCGCGAAATCTGGTGTGGAAAGCGGCTCAGAAACTGCTCGGTGATACGCCCTGCGGTGTGGATCTTGTGCTCGAAAAGCAGATTCCTGCACAAGCCGGAATGGGCGGCGGCAGCTCGGATTGCGCGGCGGCATTGCTTGGGATTCGCAGGCTGATGAAACCGGATATTGACGATCAGACGCTGCATGCTTATGCGGCGGCGCTTGGTGCGGATGTGCCCTTTTTCCTGCACGGCGGTACGGTGCTTTGTGAGGGCATCGGCGAGGTGCTCCATCCGCTTGCGCCTGCCCCGCGGCGGTATCTCGTGCTTGCAAAAGGCAATGAGGGCGTTTCAACACCGGAAGGCTATCGCCGTCTGGATGCTTATGGCGCTGAATTGCCATGTGATACGGATAACGTGCTGGATGCATTGCAAAAAGACGCAGATGCGCTGTTTTCTGTGTGCGGCAATCATTTCGATGCTGTGACGGATCTCGCAGAAACGGATTTGATCCGGAATGTGATGCGGCAAAACGGCATTCGTCCTGTGCTTTGCGGCAGCGGTGCGGCAGTCTTCGGCGGCTGTGCTTCTGCGGAACAGGCAGAAATCTGTGCGGCGGCATTGCGTGCACAGCAGATTCCGTTTGTCGCATGTGCGGAAACGGTCAGCAGCGGTGTTGTCACAATATCCGAAAGAAATGATGAAGATTTCTGAATTCCATTGACTTTTCACAAGCCCTGTGCTATAATGAAACATACAGGTCTTATCTGTTAAATAAGAAAATTGAAAGGGACATACGACTATGAATCAGGCTGTTATTTTGGCGGGCGGTCAGGGAAAACGAATGAAAGCCCCCATTCCGAAGCCGATGTTTAAGGTGCTCGGTGAGCCGATGCTCGAATGGGTGCTCGGTGCCTGCGAACAGGCGGCGCTTTCCCGTATCTGCGTTGTGACCGGTTATGAGGCGGAGCAGATCCGCGCTTATCTCGGTGATCGCTGCGAAACCGCTTATCAGGCGGAGCGCCTCGGCACCGGACATGCGGTCATGCAGGCTATGCCGTTCCTGAAAGCGGATATGGACGGCAATACGCTCGTGCTTTGCGGCGATGCGCCCTTCATTGATGCGGAAACCATTCGCAGCTCCCTCGAACGCCATATCGCAGAGCATAATGCGGTAACGGTCATAACAGCGAATGTCGCGCAGCCGTTTGGCTATGGCAGAATCATTCGCACCGACAGCGGTATTGCCGGTATCGTTGAGGAAAAAGATGCGACACCTGCGCAGCGCAATATCACGGAGATCAATTCCGGCTGCTATTGGTTCCGTACCGGCGATCTCATTGAATTGCTCGGCAGCATTACCAATGAAAATGCGCAGAAGGAGTATTATCTGACCGATACCATTGCAATTGCGCTTGCGAACGGCTTGCGTGCAGGTGCGTTTTGCTCCAGAAATCCCGATGTCGTGCTGGGTGCAAATGACCGGAAGGGTCTGCTCAAGCTCAATGACGCGGCGCGGATGGCAGTGCTGAATATGCATATGGATAACGGTGTCGGTTTTTCCTGCATTGATGGAATTATCATCGAAAGGGGCGTTAAAATCGGCGCTGGTACGGAGATTTTACCCGGTACCATCCTTCGCGGTCATACCGTGATCGGCAAAAATTGTGTGATTGGCCCGAATTGCGTCATCGAGGATACGGAGATCGGTGACGATGTCAAGCTCAACTCTGTGCAGGCATATCAGTCCCGGATTGATGCCGGAGTCAAAATGGGCCCGTTTGTTCATATTCGTCCGAACAGCCATATCTGCTCCGGTGCTGCGATCGGCGACTTTGTCGAGATCAAGAACAGCGAGATCGGCGAAGGCACGATGATCGCCCATCTTGCGTATATCGGAGACAGCGATGTGGGCAAAGATGTCAATATTGGCTGCGGCTGCGTGACTGTTAACTTCGACGGCATCAAAAAATCACGCTGCGAGATCGGCGATCATGCGTTTGTTGGCTGCAATACCAACCTGATCGCACCGGTGAAGCTCGGCAAGGATTGCTATACCGCTGCCGGTTCGACCATTACGACCGATATCCCCGATTATGCGCTTGCGATCGACCGCGGCGTGCTCCAGATCAAGGATGGCTATACGCTCAAAAAGTTTGCGAAGAATAAGAAAAATGCAAAATAAACGGCAAAAGGACGCATGTCAAACGCATGCGTCCTCAGTTTGTATATAAAGTGTCTCCGATGGATTTCTAATGAGGGCAGAGCCTGCATTTTGATCCGCGAAGGCAACTTATGAGAAGCGCCGGTATGATTTTTTTCATACCGGCGCGTTTGCTTTACATCTGTGCATTAAAGAGACTCTTGAGACTGTAAATGACATCATCGTTGTCCGCATTGATGCTTGCCGCTTCGTTGATCGCGGAAAGCTCCTGCAATGCGCTCAGATTCGCATTATAGCCGATCGTATAGCACGGAACTTCCATGCCGCCCACGATATTGCTGATATCACGCAGCGTATTGCCGACATTCGTTTCGCCGTCACTCAGCACAAAGAGCAGCGGTTTGATCGGTTTGCCGGTTTCTGTTTCGATCTTTTCCTGCGCTTTATTCAGCATATCCAATGCGACCAGCACCGCATCATAGGTTGCGGTATTGCCGCCCGGCGAAAGGTCTTCGACTGCGCCGGTGAAATAACTGCGCTGGTTCAGATCAAATTTTGCGATCGGCAGATTGATGGTCACGCCGGTGCTGTAACTGACCAGACCGACATAATTATCTTCGTTGATGTACTGTGAAGCGTTGATGAGTGAGGTCTGCAAATTCTGAAGCGGTGCGCCGCCCATGGATCCCGATACATCGGCAACAAAAACTGCCATGACCGGATTGCCGGCATCTTTTTCCTTTTTCCACAGCTTCTGCGCACTTTCCAGTGCCTTGCCTTCCAGATTCCACTGCTGACCTGCGTAATCATCGAGATAATTGAAGCCGTAATTCTTTGCGAGCTTCTGGCTCTCGTCATTGTGGCAGTAATCTGCGAATGCTTTCGCCAGACCAGTCTGCTCGCTGTTGAGATTGCCCAGCGTATAAAGG
>DMBA01000015.1 GCA_003446315.1 Ruminococcus sp.
AGCGAACTTTATCTACAAGCAGAGACGCATGTTCTGCAAAAAACAGAACATGCGTCTTTTGTTTCAGATTCGGCATTATTCGAGTGTAATCATACGAGCGATGGCACGCAGGATCAAGGTGACATCTTCGAGATCAGGATTGCCGTTTTTGTTGCAGTCGGCATTGCGCAGACCGGTTTCGGTGATGACAGCTTCCGAGTCTTCTGCGAGGGCACGGGCAAGCAGCACCGCGTCAGAGACATCGACTTCACCGCTGCAATCGACATCGCCTGTCAATGTCGCAACGATAGGGGGCTGCGTGGTGGTAGTTGTCGTGACGGTTGTTGTTTCGGTCACGATCGGTGCAGGCGAGCCATAAAGAGCGATTTCCGCGATATTGCAGCAATAGACGCTGTCAGGATTGGAAGCGTTCTGCGGCGCACCGGAAGGAACGGCATATTGCACATAGCGTGCGGTCATATCCGCGCCGTTGAAATCCTGAACATAGTGCATACCGAAACTGGGCACGCCGTTGATGGTATGAACAGTCGTCCAGTTCTCGCCGTCTTTGGAGATCCGGAAAAAGCCGTCAGTGCAGCGATATTCAAGGCTCTTGCGCGGGCAATATGCGATGGCATCGAGCTGATAGAGTGCGCCGAGATCGACCTGAACCCAGCCGTCGCCAACGCCGTCGAAGAAGGTTGCCTGATTGCCGTCGAATGCTTTTTTCGCATCATTTGCAGATTGTTTCCATGCATCGGAGCCGGTGATATTTGCGGGGTCGATCTCAATTTGATTAAGCCCGCTGACACCGGAAGGATAGCCGAACACCGCGATCTCCGCGATATTGCAGCAATAAGTGCTGTCCTTATTATAGGGATTTGTAGGCTTGCCGTCCGGAACGGTATAGCGGATGTATCTGCCGGTTGCCGTACCGCCGTCGGGCTTGACGTAGTGCATGCCGTAGCTTGGCGAATTGGGAATGGTATAGACGGTCGTCCAGTCGGTACCGTTTTCAGAAACGGAGAACATACCGTCTGCGCAGCGGGGCTCATAGCCCTGACGGGGCGAGAAGCCAATGCCGGTGATATCATAGACAGCACCGAGATCTGCCTGCACCCAGCCGCCGCTGACACCATCGAAATAGGTCGAGGTCTGACCGTCAAACGCCTTTTCGAAGGAAGTAGAAGCGGTGTTGTTCCAGCTATCGGAACCGCTGGTTGCGACGGGTGTGATCTGCTGACCTTCCATGCCGCTGCCGGTCACATCGTCGATGATGAAGGTCGAAACGGAGTTTGCGGGCAGGGAGACATTCAGCGTGCTGTCGGAGATCGGAGCAGTACCGGCATTCGCCCAGTTTTCGGACTGACTGGTGCGCACGATATTGGCAGCAGCGCCGACGGTATCGAACTGCGAGAGATCGAAGGTCATATTGTTTGCGCTTCCGCCGGTGTTATAAGCGACGATGACGAGCTGATGATTCTGTTTATCATAAGCAGCCATGGTAGAATCGGAAGAATTGAGCATAATCATGCCCGGACGGATATAGCGGGTATACTGACCGAAGCAGTAATATTTCTTGGTCAGCACGATGGTATCTTTGTCGTGATCGGCGACTGCCGTACCCCAGAAGCCGCCCTGCGTATTGACCATACCGCCGTCCTTTTTGCCGTTATAGCCGGCAGCGCAGATATGGCTGTCAATGACCTGCCAGAGGATCCATGCAGAGGCGTTGAGGTTATTGCAGTCTGTGGTAATGCGCTGGGAGAGCCATAGACCGGCGCTCATTTCGCCCGCATTGGTGCCGGCAGTACCTTTGCCGTCTACTTCGCTCATCCAGAGATTTTTGCCTGCATTGAGTGCGAGGTCTTTGAGCTGTGCACGTTTACTGCCGCCGTATGTATGCGTGTCGATGCGGTCAACAGCGGCTTTTGCGTCGCCGGAGAGCGCATTATAAGCGTCGATCTGCACATCAATCGAGGTTTCATCGGAAGCGGAGATGAGCACATCGCTCATGCCGCGGGCATCCATTGCTTTTTGCAGTTCGAGGATGATCTTGGATTCAGAGTTGCCGATATCAAAGTGACAGCCCTCTTGTTTTTTACTGTAAGCGCCCCAGAAATTGGTATATGGCTCATTCATCGCCTCAACGCTCTGGACTTTGATGCCCCAGTCATTCTGATAGTGTTTGCAGACCTCAGCGAGATACTCAGCAAAAGCGGTATAGGAGTCATCCTTGAGGTTATTTTTACCGGGATCGGTAAAACCTGTGGAGCAGCCGCTTTTTGTCATATAGTAAGGCGGCGAATTGGAGAACATTTCAACGATCATATCATCGCCGGCGGCTTCGCAGCAGCGTCTGAGGACATTGCGCTGATTTGCGTCAGCAGACCAGTCATAGGTCACATTGCCGTTGTTATACTTGGTATAACCGGGCATATTGGAGTCAGTACGGGTGATATGGTCGTGAGAGGGGTCATCGCCGCCGCCGATATTAAAGCGGGCGATGTTGAGCCGCAGACCGTTATCGCCGTAGAAGACATCGGCAGTCTGCTGTGCAAGCGAATCGGAGTAACCGACGCGGTTCGCCCACCAGCAGAGAGAGGTGCCCCAGCCTTCGAATACGCCGTTGTTGATGGCGTAGGTATCCGCCGGAGAAAGCGAGACGGTTGCTGCCGCGTCTGCCTGCATCGGCGGAAGGCTCATGCCGGCAAAGGTGACGGTACCGGCGAGGAGCGCTGCGAGGATTTTACGCATTTGCTTCATAAATTCCATCCTTTCCCATTCCGGACAGGTTCAGGCAGTCTGTATGTATCCGCCGGAACCTGCAATTTGACGAGGTGCTTTTGTGCAAAAAACAAAGAACATCCTGATATATATTTTAGCACATTTCATAAACAGATGCAATAGATAATTTGCACTTTTTCTTGTATTTTTGCAGCTTTTTTGATGGAATCATTCAGAAACCGCTGATGAAAGTGCCGCCGGCGGATTTCTTATGCGGGCAGCGCCCCGTTTCGAATCCATAGGAGATACCGGTTTATTCAGTGTTTCCTGAAAGAAAGCGGTGATTTTTGACGGCAGAAATGATCGCATCGGCTTTTGCATCGAGAAAAGCGTGGTCGATCGCCCGGATATAATACGATTCAAGCGCATCATGGATCCGGA
>DMBA01000135.1 GCA_003446315.1 Ruminococcus sp.
AAATTGCGCTTGAGCACTTCCAGAAATGTGCGGATCTGATCCAGTGTCAGGTACATAAACAATCCTTCGGCAATGAACACCGGTTTCGATTTTCTGCCGTTCAGTGCCTGCTGTACCGGTGCACACCAATTTTCCTCCAGTGCATTGCCCGCAAGCATCGTGACACGATCCTGCGGCGGGAATGCTTTCTTTCTGGCTGCAATGGCATCCGGCAGGTCTACATCAAACCAGATGATCAGTCCGTTATCGACCCGTGAAAAGCGGGCATCAAATCCGGCTCCGATATTGACGATCACCGAATCCGGCGCTTTTTGAATGATCTCTTTGAGCTGTCTGTCCAGCATGATCGTCCGGGCAATGACACCCTCATGCGACATGAATTTATCGTATTGTTTTGTGTCGATGTTGAGCGCTTTGATGATCTCAACCGCTTTCGGATCCTGAATGCGCGGGTTTTTCCGCATAGTCTCATTTGCTTTGACCGCAAGCGGAATCAGTGCGGTGGTCTGTACATCGCCGAGTTTCAGTTCCATGATGATTTCTCCTTTTCAATAATGATGGATTCCGGTTATCCGATCTGCATGCAGCAGGATAACAATATGGTCTTATAGAGTTTGTTTAGGCTAACTCACATACAGGTCAGCATGCAGTTTGCTTGCGCTAACTATTATAGCACAGAACCCGCAAAAATGCAATGCCTGAAATGCAAAATAGGCGTATTTTACATTTCAGGCGCTTCGAAAACGGATTTTCTGCGTCCCGCTGCCGGTAAACAGGCGGGAGCGCAGCGCAGATTCATTCGGATGCGGTTTGCGGGGAATCAGGCAATGCCCTTTTTTCCGCCGTGTGCATATGCAGCAGGCAGTCTCTGCGCCAAAAAGCCATCGTATTTCTGACCAATGTGCAAAAATACGATGGCTTGATGATGCATCAGCAATGCTTGGACTTCCGTTTTGCGGTCAGATCTTTCCCCATTTCATGGAAATATCGAACGCTTTGACGCTGTGCGTCAGGGCACCGATCGAGATAATATCTACGCCGGTTTCTGCGACACCGCGCAGTGTATCATGTGTGATGCCGCCCGATGCTTCCAGCAATGCTTTTCCGTCTGTGATGCGGACAGCTTCTTTCATGGTATCATTGTCCATATTATCCAGCATGATGATATCGGCTTTGGCTTCCAGTGCCTGCCGCAGCTCATCCAGTGTGCGCACCTCAACTTCAATGCGCACCATGTGCCCGATATGCTGACGGAGCTGTGTGATCGCCGGCAAAATGCCGCCGCATGCATCAATATGATTATCCTTGAGCATTGCGCCGTCCGAAAGATTGAACCGGTGATTCTTGCCGCCGCCGCAGCGTACTGCATATTTCTGCATCGCACGGATCCCGACCATGCATTTGCGCGTATCCGCAATAGATGCCTTTGTTCCTGCAATGATATCCACGCATCTGCGCGTTTCTGTTGCAATACCGGAGAGATGCTGCAAGAGATTGAGCGCGGTGCGTTCGCCTTTCAGCAGCGTGCGCGTATTGCCATGCATGACTGCAAGAATGTCGCCGTATTTGACGCGGTCGCCGTCCTTTGCCTTTGCGGTAAAGGTTACGCCTTCCCCGACCAGCGCAAAGACTCTCGCTGCAATATCCATGCCGCAAAGTACGCCTTCATCCTTCGCCATCAGATAAGCGTCTGACTGATGGGATTCATCCAGCAGAAAATCCGTGGTGACATCCATGCCGGTGATATCTTCATGCAGCGCACGCAATATAACTTCATCTACATAAGATTGCAGCAATTCCATTATAATTGTTCCTCCAGAATTAAATATGCGCAGGTTGCCTGTGATTTGGCTTCCAGATAATCCAGATCCATTTTCCAGTCTTCGCAGGCAATGAGCTGGATCAGTTCCGTGACACGTTCATATGCTGCACGCATGTTTTCCGTATTCGGTATCACGAAATAATTTTCTTGCAGGATCTTGCGCAGCTCGGTGCGGATGCCGTGCGGAATGGGGTCTTCGGCAGTCACGGGCTTGAACTGTCCGTGTTCAAAACGCGGGCTGATATCTGCGGCTTCTCTTGCGATCTCCTGTGCGGCACGGCGGGAGAATACGAGCGCTTCCAGCAGCGAATTGCTTGCAAGACGGTTGTTGCCGTGTACGCCGGTGTGTGCGCATTCGCCGCAGGCATAAAGCCGGTCAACACGGGTCTGCGCATTGGAATTGACATCTATGCCGCCCATCAGATAATGCTGACACGGATAGATCGGGACAGGCTCTTTTGTCAGATCATAGCCCTGTTCCAGCAGTTTATTGTAAATCTTCGGGAAACGCGCCTTGACGGTTTCGGAGTCTTCATGGGTAATATCCAGCCAGAAATCCTTCGAACCCGTGCGCTGACTTTCCAGAATGATCGCGTGCGATACCACATCACGCGGGGCAAGCTCCAGCCGGTCATCATATCGCTGCATAAAGCGTTCCATGTTGCAGTTGCGGAGATATGCCCCCTCACCGCGCACGGCTTCGGAGATCAGGAAGCACTCGCGGGTGTGCTTGTTGTTGAACGCAGTCGGATGGAACTGGATCAGGCTCAGATTCTTGATTCTTGCGCCGAGCTCATAAGCAATGCGGATGCCGTCGCCGGTTGCTATGGCGGAGTTGGTCGTATATTCGTATACGCGCCCGATGCCGCCGGTTGCAAGAATGAGAAAATGACAGTCAACGGATGAAAGTACCTCATTTTGCAGCAATTCCACAGAAAAACCGGTTTCCGTTTTGACGGCACGGCTCATCACGGTATGCTCTGCGATCGTGACATTCGGGAGCAGCGCTGTCTGGGCAAGCAGTCCGCGCAGGATCTCCGCACCCGTGGAATCACGGTAATGGAAAATGCGTCTGCGGCAGTGTCCGCCTTCAAGGGTGCGGTCGAAATCGCCGTCTGCATTGCGGTCAAACTCCACGCCGTATGCAACGAGCTGCTCGATATCCTGTGCCGCTTCGGAGACAAGGATCTGGAGTGTTTTGGGGTTGTTTGTGAAAGCGCCGGCGATGCGGGTATCGTTTGCATGCAGCTCGATATTGTCGCCGGGTGAATTCCAGACACCGGCAATGCCGCCTTGTGCGAGCGCAGAGTTGCAAAGGGTCGCTTCTCGTTTTGCAAGCACCAGAATACGCAGATTTTCCGGCAGATGGAGCGCTGCATAACAGCCGGCTGCGCCTGCTCCGGCGATTACAACGTCATAATTCTGCTCAAGATTTTCTAACTTCACCATACAAATGGCTCCTTTATGTTGGAATGCCTTTATTATAGCATATAAAAAGGAAAAAAGCAACAATTCAAGCCTAATTTGCAGATGCGCTTCCGGTGAACTTTCGGAAATGCCGGCGGGGGCTC
>DMBA01000354.1 GCA_003446315.1 Ruminococcus sp.
ATTGTTTTGACTTCTGCTGTCGGTCCATTCGAAGCATCGAAGAACGGATTATTTTCATCGACCTCAAAACCGGCGGAGAAATCGCCTGCTGCTGCCGATGCAGTACCTGCGGGTGCGGAGACGGCATCATCAAATCCGGAGAGGAAATCAGATGCAGGTGTATCGCCGCGGAGGGAGGATGCTGCGACAGATTCCGTCTGCGAAATAATGACTTCGCATGCGCCGTTGGAAGGACGCTCTGCAAGCAGAACGGCAATCTCCTCTTCTGTGGGCTGAACGACTGAATCATCAATGCACTGGATCTTAACCATTTGCTTTGCGATTGCACGCGGCGGCAGAGATTTCACAGCGATCCAGACAGGAGAAATGGTATCAATCTTGTCATCCTTTACGGTCAGGCAGGTCAGACCTGTAATGATCTCATCATCGGATGTGACAATCAGACAAAGCTGAATATCGGAGACTGCGGATAGCTGGGGACGCGCATCCTGGATCACCAATTCGTATTCGATTGCCTTGCTGATAAGCGCTTCAAGTTCCATATGCTATTCCTTCCTTTCACTGTCGGTGTTTACCCGATCAGATATTTTTCAGTTTTTCCAATCGCTTTTTCTTGCGTTCAGCGGCTGTGTCTTTATATTCCTGCACCTTATTTTTCAGCATTTCCACATTTTCAGCAAGGCAATCCATATCACAGACGCAGGCAAGAGAAATGTCATCCTCTGTACCGTAATGTGAACGCTTGGTCATATTCTTTTTCACAGAGGTTTCAAATGACTCAAGATTTTCAAGCTGACTTGAAATAATCAGGTGATAGTCAAGGAAATCATCTTCATTGCTGAAAGATGTATACAGTCCGTCTGAGGATGCAAACACTGCGATCAGTTTTTTATCCGTCACAACAAAGCTGTTAAACATAGATGCGGCATTGCTGTTGCACATAGATGCGGTCATATTAGCCGGAGCCGATTCGTCATAATTCATCGGCATGACCGGTTCGCCGTCATCAAACAGTGCGACAAGGCTGCCGTCACCGATCTGAACACCGAACGTAAATCCTTTGCCGGCGATTGCGGCGACGAGTGTTGTGCCGTAATAAGATTCAGGCGGGATTGCTTTGAACTCTTCGGTTGTGAATTTTTTCATTTCCTCTCGTGTGACCGGATGATCCGCCAGATGCTGCTGCACGCGGGCATTCCAGTTCACGATGATTTGTTTCTCAATGTTTTTCAGGATGAGCTTTGCATGATTCGGGAAATTGCTTTCGAATTTTTCCGGATCCATATAAAACCGCTTTACAGTTTCCAGCGCCGCTTTTACGGCAAATTCCGAGCCAAGGTGGCTTCTGAAATATTTTTTGCTGCCATGCCCGTCAGCAATGACTGCGATTGCGTAGCGCTCATGCACCTCAAATGCAGAATGATCCTGACAGACAAGCCCGCTTGCCACATGACTTGCGCCGATAACTGAATGGCTGAACCCGCCGAACATCGCAATTTTCCTCCTTATAAAATATCATAATGCAGTGAGAGTCCGTTGTTCGGCAATTACCAGCCTGTGTCAAAGGAAACTGCGTCTGCGTCACCGAGATTTGTCATAGAATCCTGAATCTGCTGTCCGAGGAGCTTTTGTTTTGCGGAACGAACTTCCTCAGAAGAAAGCTCATGATTGACATCATCGGAAAGCGTCATACTCTTACTGCCGATCTGTGCGGAAGTAACGGCAATAATCTTGATCATTTGTGCGAGCTGACCGCCGGAATACGCATGCACAACCGTATCTTTCGAGCCGGTAAATTCAGCAAGCATATCGTCATTCGCCTCATTGCCGATGCCCAGTGCAGCTTTCAGACCGAACTTATACCAGCTATTGGTTTGCAGCTCTGCGAGTGCAGGCTTATAGTCGTCGGACGGATAGCCGTCAGTCATCAGGAAGATGACCGGTGCAAAGGACAGCGACGGAGAATTCAGGAAGCCGTTTCTGGACATTCTTGCAGAAAGCTCCTTAAATGCTTCGCCCATGCTGGTAACGCCGTCTGCACGAAGACGCGCCCACTCAAAGTCCTCGATCGGGATCGGTTCGGAATACATCCAGCGAACCTGCGTACCGAACGTCAGAACTGCGATCTTGACATCGGTATCCGCTTCACCGACGCGGCGGATCTCAGGAATCAGCTCTTCCATAACGGTATTCAATTCACCCATTTTCTTGCCTTTCATACTTCCGGATGTATCAATCAGGAAGAAAATGACAAGGCTCTTTTTTGAAACACTGGTCGCACTCAGCGGATCATCGTCGTCAAAATCCAGAAGATCCTCAGCCGGCCGCGTGTTCTCCTTTTCCGGGCTCGATTTTGTATTTTCATTACTCATAGTGATTACTCCTTTTTCTGATAAGCGTTTTCATCTTACAACCCTGTCTGCTTTTACAGCGTTGCAGAAACTTCTCCGAAACGAATCTCTAATCCCTGCCAAACAGGGAATCCTTTTCCGGGCGGGATCTCATAGAATTCGCCGTCCGGCATTTTTGCCTGCCATGTTTTTGTTGAGGAATTCTTGAAGCCGAGCACGCCGGGCTTTAAGCGGTTTTCGACAAGCTCTCCGGCGATGCTCTGAAAATCTTCAGAGTCGGGATCTATTTCACATTCATAGAATACACAGCCGAGATAAAGCGGCATGCGATAATTGCGGTTGCTGAACTTGAGTGTACCGAACAATGCACCGCACTTGGGGCATTTGAAGGTTTTGATATCGGGACGCTCGAACATGCAGGAGAAATTGGTTCTGCCGCACTCACACTGGATAATCTCCGAGCGCAGGCGAATAAACAGCTTTTGCCATTCATTTTCAATGATACGCTTATTGGGGTCTGTGATGCCCGCGGTAAAGGAACGGATGAATGCTTCCTTTACATAATCCGGATAAATTCTCCAGAACTTGATGACATTATCATGAATGCCGCGGACAGGGCGGTTGCTGTTGTCATCGGGGTCATACACAAAGACCGCGTTCTGACCGTAATGCTTCAGCTCAGAGGATTCTGTCAGGCAGACATCCTTCACGACCTTTTCGCCTTCCATCGGATCTCCGCGGAACAGCAGCTTGAACAGCACGACTGCGAGGGAATATTTATCCGTCTGGACATTCGGCTTTGCAACGCCTCTGACGACTTCCGGAGCCATATATCCGGGTTTACCGCCGATACCGAAGTTACTGCCGTCCGGTGCGATGTTATCGCAGTCACAGACGAGGACAGCGCCGGTATCCACATTGATGAAGAAGCCGCCGTCGTTCAAGTCCTGATAGCTCTTTCCGGCTCTGTGGAGCTGACGGAACGCATTGACGATATTGATGACGGCTGTCACCATTGCATAGAGGCTGGTGAATCGGACGGGCTTTTTGGTAGAACGTCCGGTCAGCGGATCAACTGATAACTTATATGTATTCAGGATATCCACAAAGGAATCGAAGCTCTCCGGTTTCACTTCCATCAAATATCCGAACGTGCCGTCTTCGTTTTCTTTTGTGAGGTATTTCGGCCAAAGGAACTTATTGCTTGGCGGGCCGTCGCTGATGTTGTTTTTGATATTCTGGCGGAACGCTTTCGGATTTCGTATCTTATCGACATCGTACCATTTCAATGCCCATTTCATACCGTTATAGCGCACCAGATAAACAACACCCTGACCGCCGCTGCCGATGACTCCGAGCACCTGTGCGCGGCCGCCGTATTCCATTTCGACTTCCTGACCGATTGCAAGCTCAACCATCTGTTTTTATCCTCCCCTGTCAAAAATCAGAATATTAGGGTGTAAATGTATACTGCATCCGATCTCCGAACGGGATGCGGAGCCGGTTGTTACTGTACTTTGCCGGGGTGATAAGTTTCCCACGGGATTGCATTGCTGAGGCAGTATTTATATACATACGAATTCTCGACACACCGGATGGTGAGACGCGGACAGTATGCAAATGCATTTTTATCAATGAACTTGACGCTTTGCGGAAGCGTCAGTTTCCGGAGTTTTTCGCAGCCGGCAAATGCCTGTTCTCCGATGCTGCTGACGGTATCCGGAATCTCAACGATCTCCAGGCTCTTGCAGTAAAGGAATGTACTGTCGGCAATTTCCATGATGCCGTGCGGCAGGGTGATGCCTGCGAGCCGTTCGCACTGGATAAACGCAGCTTTTCCGATCAGGCGGAGTGATTCCGGCAGCTCGATCAGGCGCAGATGCTTACATTCCGAGAATGCATATTCACCGATCGCAAGCAAGGAATCCGGCAGTTTGACGGAGCGCAGATTGCCGAATCCGTCGAAGCAGAAATCCTCGATCTTGGTGCAGCCGTCCGGAATGATGATATTCCGTGCAAGGATCCGGTATCTGGAAGCTGCGGAACGGGTGAATACATCATCGTTTACGCTGACGGTACGCTGTTTTTCCTGTTTTTCTTCCTTTTCGATCTCCTCGGGCTCTTTCAGCCGCAGGGGGGAATCATAGGGCCAGCCCAGCATAAATGTCAGACACGCAAGCACAAATTCGGCTGCGTTTTCTGACAGGAATTTCTCGCCGAGCATGATGCTTTTGGCTTTTGTCGCTGCCATTTCATGGTTCTGCTGTTCAGAGAGCAGAACGCCCAGAATATTATCTTTGACCATTGTACGAAGCAGTTTGCACTCTTTATCGTATTCCGATATATAATCGTTCAACAGCGCGGTGAAGCGCATTTCGTCAAACATCAGGCTGTTCCCATATTTAATGAACAAAGAGTCCTTGTGCTCCTTGATCAGTGCTTTTAGCTGCTGCTGAATATATTTTGTATTTTCAAAGCCCACAATATTCTGGAGAACAGGGGCTCCGCATGCCGGACAGGATATGCTGCTCGGCGGAAGCTCTGCATGACATTTCTCACACTGCATGGTTTTATCTCCTGACTTCAATTTGAATGCCGATCCGGTTGCAATTTGAATGCCGTTCCGGTTGCGCCGAACGCTTGCGGAAGAACCGTTTTGCAGGGCGCAGATATACCTGTTTTGTATTATAGCACGTTTTTTTTGGATTGTCAAGTAATCAGTGAAAATCAGTATATCATTGCGGCAAGATTGAATCAAGATAAACAAAATGCGATTTTTTCGCAATCTGCGTGCATTTGGCTGCATACACTATACAGAAAGTTATAAATTTCGGCGATTTTACAAAGTAAAATGTGTTTAACGTTGTGTAGTATGCACAAAAAAATATGCAAAAAATTGGCGGCAATAAGATGCGAACACCCTTGAAATTTCTTTCATTTTGTGTTATTATATATATGTAATCAATCAGCGGCGCGAGATTTGTCTGGGAGAAAATTGCGAAGAACCAATGTTCATCGTGATTTTCTGAATCTCATGGATGCGGTTGAATTGTAAACCCTGTGTATAATATTTATAGGAGGATGCTATTTTATGGATGCGAAGAGAAAAAGACTCTTTCATCGGATTGCTGCATGTTGTATGTCACTGGTACTGACGGCATCGCTGACTGCGTGCGGCAGTTCGGAGCGAAAAATCGCAGGCGTTGTTGCCGGTATGGATCTCAAAGTTGCTGTAATCGGACAGTCGGAAGGTATCCAGTTCTGGGATTATGTACGCGACGGCGCTGAGCAGGCAGGCGAGGAATTCGGCTACAATGTCAACTATGTGAACGCAAGCGCTATTACAGATGTAGAGGGACAGATTCAACTCGTTCGTGACGCAATCAATGACGGTGTCAACGCAATTGTAGTTGCACCGAATGACCAGGATGCGCTGAACGATGTGCTCCGTGATGCACTCGATGCAGGAATCCATGTTCTCACAATTGATGCTGATGTGACTTTCGGCGGCCGCGAAAGCTATATCGGCACACAGAACTTTGCCGGCGGCGCAATGGCAGCCCGTCAGGCTGCGCAGTTCCTGACAACTGAAAAGGATAAGGCTGCGATCATCGGTCACTCCGATAAGGCTTCCAGTGCGCAGGAACGTGTGGAAGGCTTCCGTACCGTTCTGACTTCCATCATCAATCAGATGAATGCTGCGAAATTGCAGGCACAGGCTGATATGGCTGCTTCACACGGTGCAAATACGCAGACAGATGAAGGCAATGCCGATGAGAATCAGAATGCCGGTGCTCCTGAAGGTGCAGGCGCAGAGCAGGGCGGTGCTCCCGAAGGCGCAGGTGCTCCGCAGGGCGGCGCTCCCGCAGGCGCACAGCAGGGCGGTGCTCCTTCCGCTTCCAAGGATATCCCGCAGCTCAATCCGATCGCTTCTCTCCAGTACTGCGACGGTGATGCTGACATTGCAAAACAACAGGCAAGAGAGCTTTTGTCGGAAAATGAAAACATCAAGGTGATCTACACAACAAATGAGCGTTCTACGATCGGTGTGTGTGAGGCAGTCGAGGAGCTCGGACTCTCCGGACAGGTTCAGGTTATCGGCTTTAACTCCAACTCGTCTGAGATCAATTATATCAAGTCCGGTACTCTGACCGGTACCATCATTCAGAACCCCTACAACATGGGCTACCTTGGCGTGTTCTATGCCGGTAAGCTCGCTGCGGGCGAAAGTGTTTCAAAGGCAGTTGATACAGGTGTTACCTATGTCAATGCAGAAAACCTGAATAATGACGAGATCCAGTTGATGCTTGATCCGGTCAACTATTTGAAGGGGGTCTCTGATAATGGCTAAGAAAAATACTGAGAATAAATCCGGTTATAAAAGTACCGGCTATATCATTGCGGCAATTGCGCTGTTTCTGATCCTGACGATGAATACCATCATGCTGGTCGGTACATATTCCGGTACACAGAAGATCTTCATGACGACATCCCGTGAAATGAACCTCATCAACTCCTCGAACTCCATGCTCGCAAACGCAAATGAGCAGGTGCTCGAAATTGTTGCGGGTATCGGCAATAACCAGGCACATATCAATGCAATCTCCTCTATGTTCTCTGAGATCCGTGAACGCATGGATGCATATGATGCACTGGAAGGTCATGATGCGCTTGCAAAACGCCGTTTCCAGCACGCAAAGGCTTATATCAATGCTTATGATAATAAGCTGCTTTCTTACCGCGATGCCATCATGAGTGCATCCACCGGTGAAGACCCCGCTGCTGCCGCTGCATTCCAGCAGCAGATCCCGACGATTTATCAGCAGGAAATCGCACCGCTGAAATCGGCTGCTTCTGAGATGATGATTGCTTGTATCAACATCGGTTCTGCTTCCGCAAACCAGCGCACCGCAGGCGCGATCAACTACCTCTATCTCGTTGTTTCGATTCTGGTCGGCGTTCTTATCGTCGGCGAAATTGCAATTTTCCTTGTTGCGCGTTACACCAAGCGCTCCATGGAAGAAATCGACCGCAAAAATGCACAGTTCGCAGAGGCTTCTTCGAAGCTCATGCGTTCCCGTGAAAAGATGGAAGACCTTGCAACCGTTAACATTCTGACCGGTCTGAAGAACCGTTATGCGCTCGAAGCTGATATCGGCGAAAGACTTGCAGGCGATCAGTTCAATATCGCTGTGTTTGATATGGACGGCTTCCGTCAGATCAATGACATGTATGGCTATGACTTCGGCGATGAGTATTTGTCCCAGATCGCGGAACGGTTGAAGAATGAGTACGGTCAGTACTGCGAAATCTATAACATTACCGGTAACGAATTCTGTGTTGTCTTCAACAGAGAAGTCTCCGATACGCAGGCACTCCATTATGTTGAGGGTATTTGCAGTGCAATGTCCAGCCCTTATACTATTTTTAATCTGACTGTTCAGCTGACAGTTTCCGCAAGTACTTACCACTATGTGGCGGGTGACTGCCTCAATGTCAATTCTTTGCTCGTAAAGCTCGATAATGCAATGCGCAATGCAAAGAGACAGGGCGGCGGTCAGATCCATCAGGTCATGAATATCTGATGCGGTAAGGAATCGTAAACGGCTTTTTTGCAGCCGTATGCGTGGACGAACGGAACGGGCAGCTGCCGATAAGATTGCTTTCGGCGGCTGCTTCGTTTCTCCATCTTTATGATCGTTTGGAAGGATGATCCTATTGCCTAAATTTCCGGAACGGATGGTTTGTAGTATGAAAAAATTTGCAGTATATCGTGCTGAAACAGGATATTATTGCTATCGTTATTGTGATACGATGGAAGCACTCGGGGACTCCGCATATGCGAAGATCCTCAAAGAAGATCAGCTTCCGGTCGTATTGGACGGCAACGGCGGCTATTATCGGTTTTCGACACAGGATCCGGGTTTCTCGGAGATCGTGGAATCGGAATCGGATGACCCGCTGCCTGTTGAACGAATGTTTTTTCTGAATGATCCCGCTTTCAAGCTCGGTTGGATGTCGCCGGATGGGGATACTTATTCCTGTGACTATACCGGTCATGCAAAATGTGCAGAAAAACTGGCAAAAAAATTCTTTCCGCAGGCTCAGTTTCCGGAACGTGCGCTTGGTCGTGCAGGTTGGCTCAAGATTATTGATTCGTGGAACGGAACAGAACGTCAGCATCGACAGTTCGTCTATTCGCTCAGTGGAAGATTGACCCAAAAACAAGCCGATAAACTGTTCGATCTCGGGCTTTACGGAAACGAGGAAGTACAAGCCATGATTCGTGATTCCGAATATATGTGGTAATCCAATAAGACATAAAATGCAATTAAAATGCGATAAAAATGTATTGACATTCAACAGAATTTGTAGTATAATAAAAATCAGTAACAGATACCCGATTTTAGAATGTTCTTTGATGGACTAATTTCGTGCGTATATGCAGTGGAAACTGACGGGCAGGATCTCCCGATTCGGTAGTTACCGTCAGTTTCTGTCTGTTTGTTACTGATTGTTTTTTTACTATATTAGGAGGAAACCGGCATGTCTGAGACAAGATTTTTGAAAACAACGCTGTTCGGCGGTTATGACCGCGCCGGTGTTGAAAAGCGTTTTGAATATTTGCTTTCTCAGGTCTACAGCCTGAAAAATGAACTGCGTGAGAGTAAACGCATGCTTGCAGAATTTCGGAAGGGTACCGATGCGGAAACCGCTGCTGAGGGCATCCTGAATAACGAACGTGCCAAACTGACACAGGTTCAGGTGCAGCATGAGTCGATGTCCAAGCGGATTAAGGTTGTCGAGGAAGATTTGCAGGCGAGAAATCAGGAAGTCGAGGAACTCAAAGCAACCATCGCCTCACTTCAGGATGAATTGAATGAGAAAAATATCCGGCTGAGTGCATTGGAAGCCGAAAATGAAGCCGCTGCACTCGGTGCCGTTTTCATTGAGGCACAGAAATCAGCAAAATTGCTCGTCGAGAATGCAAAGAAGGAAGCGGCTGAGCTGGAAGATAATGCAAAGAAACTTGCTGAGAATGTCGTCACCGATGCGAATAATACTGCGAAGAAGATCGTGTTTGATGCGGAAACAATCTGCGCGGAAAAAACGGCTGCCGCTGAGAATCAGACCGCGCAAATGGAGACTGCTTCCGAAAATCTGCGGGCAACTGTGCTTGCCGATGTCGAAAAACTGACCGGCGAGATCTCTGCTTTGCAGCAGGTTTTCGATGCGTTCCGCGAAAATGGAATCGAAAAGCTCGCAGAATCTGCAAAATTGCTCGCTGATACAGAAGAATCGCTGAAAGCAGGCGGTGTGCCCGTGTTCCGGATACCTGAAAGTGTTCAGCCGGAATTGCCCGCAGAACCTGTATATGAGGATGTCAGCCATAACTATTACAGCGAAGAACCCGATGAGGATGACTCCGAAAAGGAAGAAACCATTCGGGAACTGGAACGGCTTCGTCAGATGGCAGATGCGATCGGCAAGGACGAAACACCTGCCGAAGCGCCTTCCGATGCACCGGCACAATCCGCTGTTCCGGATCTTGCAGCTCTCGCAGCACAGGCGGCTGCTCTGGAATTTTGAAAATGACAGATTATAGTTCAGATACGAATTCATCATGGACGTTGTTTGCCGCTGTGATGTGCTGAAGCGGCATGTGATTGGAGATTCAAAACAGAAACTCGAAACTGAAAGATGTATCGTTTGGTGAGGAGAATAAACATGAATGAAGTCATTATTGTAAAGCCGGAGAAATGTGTCGGCTGTAATGCATGTGTGCGGAAATGTCCTGCACCGGAAGCAAACCGTACCATTGCACTGGATGAAAACCGCTTTATTACAAGCGTCGATCCGGAGCATTGCATTGCCTGCGGAGCTTGTTTGAGTGCCTGTCAGCATGGCGCGAGAGACTATGTTGACGATACGGAAGATGCGATGGCTGCACTTTCCCATGATAAACTGATTATTATGGTCGCTCCGTCTATTAAAACGGTGTTCCCTACAAAATGGAAGTCGATTCTCGATTGGTTCCGCAGCAAGGGATGTATTCTCTATGACGTTTCCTTTGGTGCCGATATCTGCACATGGGCACATCTGCGCGTTTTGGAACACGGCGGAAGCAATAATCTGATTACCCAGCCCTGCTCCGCTGTCGTCAGCTATATCGAGATCTATCAGCCGAAACTGCTCTCGAATCTTTCCAGAATCCATAGTCCCGTTGCTTGCAGCGTGACCTATGCGAAAAATTATCTGCGCCGGACGGAGCCGATCGCTTTTCTTTCGCCGTGTATTGCGAAAAAGCGCGAATTTGACGAGACCGGTCTTGTCGAATATAACGTCACCTTTAAGAAATTGATGGAATATTTTGAACGGAACGGCATCCGCATCCCGACGGATTCCGATCCGAGTCTTGAATATAAATTTGATGACCAGCAGGGTCTGTTCGGCGGTATTTATTCCCGTCCGGGCGGCTTGCGCGATAACCTCTGGCTCCATAATCCGGATCTGCATATCACAACTTCTGAGGGCGCAATGAAAGTGTTCCCGGAACTCGATATGTATGCAAAAATGCCGGAAACAAAGCATCCGGATATCTTCGATGTGCTCTCTTGTGAGTATGGATGTAATCTCGGACCGGGTACCGGCTCCGATCAGACGATGTTCGATGCGATGACTACGATGCATGAGGTCGAGCGCGATGCGAGAAACCGCCGCAAGACCACCGGCGGTGTGTTCCGCGGTACGGAAGACAGACTCTTTAAGCGCTTTGATGAGGAACTGCGCCTTGCCGATTTCATTCGCAGCTATAAGCCCAGCAAGCCGACACCTGCGCCGACCGATACAGAACTTGCACCTATCTTCGAGATGATGGGCAAGCATACGGATGAGGATCGGCACTATGACTGCGGCGCTTGCGGTCATAAAACCTGCCACGGCATGGCGACTGCAATCTACCGCGGTTTGAATACGCCGAATAACTGCCTTGTGCATGCAAAATCCGTGCTGATCTCCCGCCATTCCGAACTTGCGGAACAGCATGAGAAACTCGGTGAGATCGCGGCGGATTGTCTGGAACTGTCGGATCGTCTGAGCAAAGATATTGTCGAGATCACGTCGAATCTGACAACGATCGGCGAATCTACCAATGCGACCAGAGAACGTGCCGGCGTTGTGAACGATCTGCTGAAAAATGTCGTGGCATTCTGCAACAGCAAATCCACGATGGATGCGGACAGCGTCAAGCAGCTCGTCGGAATCCTGGAAACAACGATCAAGGCATTCGGTGCATTGGATGATAATGTCAGTGTGACCAACAACAGCTCGAATCAGATCAATTCTTCGATCGGTGAGATTCAGCAGCTCGTTGATTCCCTCAATGAAACATTGAAGGAAGCCACTAAAAAGAAATAAGTTCTGTATTTCAGAATCAATGCCCCAAAGCAGTGTGCTTCGGGGCATTTTTTTGTTTCGGATTATCATACTTGCCGGATTCTGTGCCCAACCGGATTCCGATTAACAGCTTAAAATGAGTTGCATTGCTTCATTGAGCAGGCGCTCCGGCGGTTTGGTTCCGTCAAGCACATAATCGGATGACGGCAATACCGTTTCCAGCGCGTGCAAATAGGCAGGCCGTTCGTATTTTACATAAGCAGCCGCTGCATTGCGAATGTCATCTGCCGAAGCTTCTTGCAGATCTCGCAGGATCCTGCGTGTCAGTGCGATGTCCAACGGCGTATCCAGAAAGATGCAGCAATCCAGATCGTCCCTTATCATGTTATGCAGATATGCAAAGGGATAATCCAGCAGCAGATAATCAAAATCCCCGCTGTTTCTGATTTTTTCAATATCTGCTTTCAGCGGCGACAAGTCCCATACCTGACAGTCAGCGCCTTCTGACAGCCATTTGCCAAAGTCTTCGACAGCGCCCGCAAACGAATAATCGTCAAAGTGCAGGGATGCCGCCTTTGGCAGACGGGCTTTCAGCGCATGGACGAGTGTTGTTTTTCCGCCTGCTGTGACGGCTCCGATTGCGATTGTTTTCATGATCTGCTCCTTATAATCCGCTGATTTTCGTATAAATGACAGCGTTGTGCAGCCGGAATATTGACAAAAAACGCCGCAGTATTTCCGGATATCCGAAATATTGCGGCGTAGGATTTCATATTCAGTTTGCTTTTGCCGAATGACCGGTTATGTCCCGAAGACAAACGCATGTGCCAATCCAAACCATTCCCGCACCCAATAGGTCGGAAGCAAATACCAGGATGTGTATGCACGGACTGCATAGCAATCCGGAAGCTGTTCCCGCTTTGCAAGGTACTGCGCACGCATTTCATGATAACCGTCGGTTGCGATCAACAAACTGCCTGTGATGCCTTGTTTTTCCAGTATTTCCTTGGAAAACCGCAGATTCTCCGAGGTGGATACAGAACGGTCTTCCATGAGGATCCGTTCTTCTGCGATTCCCATGCGAACCAGTTCATTCCGCATGCAGGCTGCTTCCGAAATGTCTTCCTGATCGCCCTTTCCGCCGGAAACGACCGCGATCATCTCCGGATTCTGCTCCAGCACGGTTTTCGCAGCCGCGATGCGGCGGGAGAGCATCAGGCTCGGTACGGTTCCGCGTACTTTACAGCCCAATACGATCACTGCCTGCGGCGTATCGTCCGGCTTTTTATGCGCTGCGTGTATCATAAAGCAACTGATAATCAGGCAATACAAAACACCGCATACGATGAAAACACCGAGCACTTTCAGCAGGATACCGCCGATTGTTGTCGAGTTGATCTTATCCAGAAAACCCGATATCTGCCGGTTCCATATTGCAAAAGCCAGAATCACAATGCTGACAGCCAGTCCGAATACATTGCCGATGTTTGTGATGTGAACCAGCATCGGCAGAAAAAACAGGATGATGCCTGCAAACCCGATCAGAATGAGGATCAGACGCAGAATGTTGTGATCTATGCGAAGCATATTACTGCTCAGAGCAGATGCGTGCAACACCGTCTTTGATCGCTGCTGCTGCGACTGCCTCTGCAACCGCCTGCGCAACCTTCGGGTCGAACGGATTCGGGATGACGCATT
>DMBA01000061.1 GCA_003446315.1 Ruminococcus sp.
GTTTCTCCGCCTGAATCTGCTGATAAAGCTCCTCTGCGGTGCCGTCGCTTGCAAGCTGCTCGGTGAGCCTGCCCTGAATGCCCAGCGTGATGAGCTTTGCTTTCAGGCTCTCCGCATCGGCGGCATATTGCTCCTGCGCCGCGTCAATGATATCCAGCAGCCGGAAAATCTCCTCCACACGCGCCACAATGCGCTTTTGCTCGGCGAGGGGCGGAATGGGTATAATTGACTTGGAGATTACGGTCAGTGAAATGTTAGGAATTGCCATATCCACTTTTTTACTGATTATTTGCTTCTGAATAATCGTTGTATTCAGGAAAAGAGTCAAACAGCTTAAATCAAACTGTTCCTTACAGGCAACTCGAATAAAAGCAATGGCTTGATTCGTATTTAAGGGTAATTCATGAGCGTGAACTAGCCCTGTTCGTCCTAAAGTGCCGGCAATAGAAATAAGAATATCACCTGCTTCGAGTATAGACCTTTTCAAAAGCCCCGTATGAGTCTTTTCATCGACATATTTTAACGATGAAGTATCTATCTTGTCAAAGCCCATAAGGTTTTCGGCACGTAAAAAGCCTATTCCTTGATCTAAATATGCAACTTTTCCGCCTCGAGGTGTAGTGCCTTTAGAAATAACAGCAGAAATATCCCCTAGTCGTACCCATTTCCAATTTTGCGGTACTTCAAATGGTACTTCTTTTTTCTGAACTTCTAGTAAAGGCTTGCCGCCTTTTATGAGCTGTTTCTCCGCCTGAATCTGCTGCCAGAGTTCTTCCGCTGTACCGTCGCTTTCCAGTTGTTCGGTCAGCTTTCCCTGAATCGCCAGATCGAGCACGCGGCTGCGCAGTGCTTTCGTATCAATCAAGGCTCAGCCCTCCCAGAATGCCGCGCAGCGTTTCCAGCGCACCGCTGATCGCGTCCGCCTGTGCCTGCATATCGTCCATGATCTCGCCGACCGTGCGCTCGTCCTCCTCCGTGAGGTCGATCCACTTGAAGTTCAGGTCATCGCGCGCAGCAACCTCCGCCGCCGAAAACCGCCGCCATCTGCCGTTCGGATTCTCTGCGGAATAGGTCTCCGCTCTGTCCGCCGTGTGCCCGCTGCAATAGCACTGCACAAATTCATCAAGATCGGCTCGGGTCATAGGCTTCTGCGCCATCGTGTGCTTGATGCCCGTGCGGTAGTCATATACCCAGATGTCCTTTGTCGGCTCGCCCTTGTCAAAGAACAGCACATTCGTCTTGACACCGTTCGCATAGAAAATGCCGGTCGGCAGCCGCAGGATCGTGTGCAGATTAAACTCTTTCAGAAGCTCATCGCGCACCTGTTTGGTCGAGCCGCTGTCCGTCAGAACGCTGTCCGGCAGCACCACGCCGACTCTGCCGCCCGTCTTGACAATAGACATGATATGCTGCAAAAAGTTCACCTGATTATCCGATGTTTCGATGAAATCCGTGCGCACGCTCTGTACGCCGACAGCACCCTGCGGTCTTGCACCGAAAGGCGGATTCGTTGCGATTACGTCGAACAATCGTTCCGATTTGTCAAGCAGTGAATCCTGATAAATGACCGGGCTTTCCTTGATGCCGATGTCATGCAGATACAGATTCATTGAAGCCAGCGTGACAACAAGCGGCGTATTATCCGCGCCGAACAGCGCGTGATTTTTCAGAAACTTCTGCTTTTCCGCGTCCTTGCTCTGCGTTCTCATGTGCGCGTATGCACCGAGCAGGAAGCCGCCGGTTCCGCAGCAGGGGTCGCCGACTGTCTCCGTGATCTTCGGATTCAAAACCTCAACAATCGCCTGAATCAGCGCGCGCGGCGTGAAATACTGTCCCGCGCCGCTTTTCTTGTCCTGACCGTTCTTTTCGAGGATACTCTCATAGATCGCACCCTTGAGGTCGCTGTCCATCATGTACCAGTTTTCTTCATCGACCATATCAATGATCTTTTTGAGATAAACAGGCTCAAAGATTTTATTTGCGGCTTTTGTGAAAATCGTGCCGATCAGACCTGTCTGCTCTGAGAGTGTTTTCAGAATTGCCTCGTAATTCTTCACAAGGTCTTCGCCGCTTTCCGCTTTCAGGTCTGCCCACTTGCATCCCTCCGGCAGATTGCTGCCAAGACCGAGCTGTTCCCGTTCGTCGTCCATTTTGAGAAAGAGGATATAGGTGAACTGCGTGATATAGTCCGTAAATCCCACACCCGCCGAGGACATGACATTTGCGATGTTCCATACCTTTTTCAGCAGTGCGGATTCTGTTTTCTGTGCCATAGATTATGCCGCCTTCAGTAAGAATTTTGAGAGTGCTGCGATTTCTTCATTGAACATCGCAGGCTGTGTAAATGCACGGATGCCCTGCCGCCAGAGGTCTGCGTCGATCTCGTTGAGATCAGCCGCCGTAACCGCGCCCTGCATGATGACAAAATCCGCGATCTGCTTCATGATCTCGGTCTGCTCATCGGTCAGGCTGCGCTGCGTCTGGCCGCAGTACAGGTGGAATTTCTGCGCATAGCCGGTAATCAGGCTGGTCAGGCGCGGATTTTTGCCGTAGGCATACCGCACGATCTGGATTAGATTCGTCAGCGCCTTTGCGTTGCTTCCGGAGTCCAGTTCATCGACATTGCCGCTGTCATCCAGCGTTTTATAGTTCTTCCAGATCTGCTCCACACCGAACTGTCTGCTTTCGGTCAGCAGACGGTCGCGCAGTTCCGTCAGCATGGAATGCGTAATCAGCGTATCTTCTGCATTATAGATGATGCGCAGCGCCTCGATGCTGTCCTTGTGTTCATCGAGATAACGCTCAAAGTTTTCGATATAACCTTTCGCGTCCTCTTTGGAGAATCCCGCATAAATCAGCGTGTCGGGGTCTTCCTCCGTCGTGACATAGTAGCCCTTTTGCAGTTCCAGCAGCATTTTCCGCGCCGGAACATTGCTGATGAGGTCATCAATCAACGCCATACGGACAGAGTTGTCCTCAGACGGGCTGAAATACGGCGGAAGATTACCGTTCTCATACGCATTCTGTATATTGTCAGCGATTGTGCGCGGGGAGAAGCCGAATTGCGCGATGTACTCTTCCAGATGCTTGCCGAACAGCCGGTTATACTCATACCGGTTGTGGATGCGCGAGCAATAGTCCCGCAGCAGCAACAGGTTGTCATCGCTCAGCTCGTTATGTGCCAAATGTTCAAGCAGTTGTTCCAGCGAGAGCAATCGCTGAACCGGTCCCGGAGCGGGCCGCGGAATCAGCTTGTCATGCTCCGTGACACCGATCGCATCCACGATGTAATAGCTGTCTTTTCTGTCCGCATTCGGCGTGACTTCTTTCAGCTTGTCCTCTGTGATACAGCGGCAGCCGCGCCCCTTCATCTGCGTATAGAGCACATCAGAGCGCACATCCTTCATGAATAGCACGATTTCCAGCGGCTTGACATCTGTTCCGGTCGCCACAAGCGTGACCGTTACCGCGATACGGAAATCCTTTTTCGTCCGCAGATCGCGGATCAGCGCATTGGAATCGCCCGCAGAATAGGTGATCTTCTGCACAAAATGTTCCGGCACTTCTCCGCCGTCAAACACCTCGCCGAATACATCCTTGACCGCTTCGACGATCTCAGTTGCGTGGTTGTCATCCTTCGCAAAGATCAGCGTTTTCGGGATATAAGCCCAGTTCTTTTCGCGCTCCGGATACAGATCCGTATAGATCGCGTCCCGGAATGCAGTCAGCACCTTCCGGATCTGCTGCCGGTTGATGACAGAACGATCCAGATCCATTGTGCCGTAATCGGTCTGCTGTGATGCGGTATAGGTTTGTGATTCACCGGTTTTGCGTTTTGTTTCGGTTACTGTCGTGCCGGAATCAATCGCGCCGCCGTGCTCGGTAATCTCCGTCGCGATCCGGTACACACGCGCAGGCACATTGACGCCGTCCACCACAGATTTCTCATAGCCGTAGTTCTCAACGATATTCTGATCAAAGAAAGCATAGGCTTCGGGTGTCGGCGTAGCAGTCAGACCGAGAATATGTGCATCGGTGAAGTAGTCGAGTACTGCTTTCCACTTGCCGTAGATGGAGCGATGGCATTCATCGACGATAATCAGCTGGAAGTAATCCGGCGGTATCCGCAGATCATCGCCGAGCTGTACGGTCACATCCTGCTCTTTCTCCGATTCCTGTGCGGTTTTCTCATCTTCCGCATCTTCGCTGGCTTCACTCAGCGTCTGACCTGTCATGATTGCAAATAGCTTCTGAATCGTGGAGATCACGATATCCGCTTTCAGATCATCTTCTTTTTTCAGTCGGGAGATCTGATAGAGCTTGTTCATCTCTTTCTTGTTCTCTGTCATGGAGAACTGGCTGAATTCACCCTCGGTCTGCCGGGCAAGGTTATTGCGGTCCACAAGGAACAGAACACGTTTCGTCTTCGTATAGGTCAGCAGTCTGTAGCAGGCAAGGCAGGCGAGATAAGTCTTGCCCGATCCAGTTGCTAATACGAAAAGGCTGCGCTTTTTTCCCAGCTTCAGTGAACGCTCAAAGCCCAGTTCAGCGCGGTACTGACAGTTACGGAGCGTCTGTTGATCCAGTCGAGGCAAAGCACCGTAGGCAGAAGTGCGCCCTATCAGCTTCAGCATTTCTTTCGGAGAATGCATCTTTGATAGCTCTGCATATTCGGTATCACCTGCCAGCAGATTCTTGAAAAGGAGAGTATCACCGTTTGAGAGGTATACCAGAGGGATCATGCCGTCAACCCATGTGCCGTACCAATCCTGCGGATGCTGCGCATATGCTTCTGCTTGATCTGCAACATCATCGCCAAGCGGATTCTCCGCACGCTTTGCTTCCAGAACGGCAATGACCTTATCTTCAACAAAGAACAGATAATCACTCTCGGTGTTGTCACTCATCAGTCCCTCGCATATGGCAGATGTCGTTGCTGGCACATATTCGTCCCTCGAAACAACATACCAACCGGACTTTTTCAGAAAGGAATCAATCTTCTGACGCGCTTTTTGTTCGGGTTTTTGGTGAGCTTTTCCTTCCTGGTTCATGACAGTCCTCCCTTCAACTAATATGGTGGGCTATTCACTGAAATCTTATTATTCTATTATACCATATTAACATTGAAAGTGCAATACATCAAAGAAGATCTTTGTTCAGGTACCGATTCTCAATTCGTTCGATATATCTTATAGAACACCGCCCGTTCTGGGCGGTGCTTTCTTCATATCAAGCGGCGAGACTTATTGCTGCTCTTATAAACAAATCCATGTTGACATCTAATGGTTTTACGGGTATAATATATTATAGACAGCTTAATTCATGACATTCAGTTTTAACAATTTGAGGGCATATATTTGAAAGCCCAAAACAGTAAGTATATTACTTTATAAGAGAGGAAGTGTATACCATGTCAGCCATTTATCGAACTGATGTCCTATGGGACGAATGGCATGATCAACAGGCAACATCAGATGAAAAAGAAATATACGATCTCATCTGGCAGCACAGACATCTCTTTGATGATTTGACACTTCAGGAAGGACCTTTTACTTTTTCTATTTTTGAAGATTATGATAAGCCAGACTTACAGCCATTTTTTCATAATCTGATAGTTTGTGTCGCTGAATTAAAGAATCCTAATTTGTTGGCAAGTTATAATTCAAGAGATCATATTATCACAGTTTCTCCCCAAGCCCAAACAGAAGAATACTGTTTTCTCCACGAAATGATCCACATGTTTGACAAAACATATGATGACATATATGGACTAAGAGATGCAGTCCGATGGAGATTGTATTATAATTTACAAGACAAGATCAATGGATTGGATCGAGCAATTCTTGACTTTACTAAAATAAGATCATTAAGAGGTATTAATCGACGTCCCGAGAATCCGAATCTTTTTCAACAGAAGCACGACACATTATTCCTGTTAAAAAGCTTTGATTTAGATATGCAAATGGGTTATCCATTTGGAACTGTTCTAGGATATGGCTATGCTGAAAAATTCAAATATCTTGAGAAAGTTGAATAAGACTTTGGCTCAAAAGCACCTGGGAATTGGAAACGCTTATCGTTCCCATTAAAAGTGACAACCATCACAGATGGAATATGGTTTTGCGGAGATACTTCACATATTCAGTCATCCTGCTTGTATGTCTGCTTCTTC
>DMBA01000382.1:0-745 GCA_003446315.1 Ruminococcus sp.
CCATGATCCGCACGGAAATGGATTCTATGCCGACGGAAATGGACGAAATCGCCCGCAAGATCATGCAGCTTGAGATCGAAGAAGCAGCACTGAAAAAAGAAAATGATGCCGTTTCGGCTGCGCATCTTGCCGATCTGCAAAAGGAACTGGCAGAAAACCGTGACAAATTCTCCCGGATGAAAGCACAATGGGAAAATGAAAAAGGCGGTATCAGCAAAGTGCAGGAACTGCGTGCACAAATGGAACAGCTCCGTGCAGAGATCGAATCCGCAGAACGCGAATACGATCTGAACAAAGCCGCAGAACTGAAATACGGCAGACTGCCTGCGCTGCAAAAGCAATTGAGCGATGCAGAATCGGAAGCACAGAACGGCAATGCTTCCAAGCTGCTGCGTGATGCAGTCACAGAGGATGAAATTGCACGGATCGTGGCACGCTGGACTGGTATTCCCGTCACCAAGCTGATGGAAGGCGACCGCGAAAAGCTCCTGCATCTGGATGATACGCTGCACAAGCGCGTGATTGGTCAGGATGAAGCGGTGGAAAAGGTCAGTGAAGCGATCCTGCGTTCCCGTGCCGGCATTCAGGATCCGAACCGCCCGATCGGTTCATTCCTGTTCCTCGGCCCGACCGGTGTCGGCAAAACAGAGCTTGCCAAAACACTCGCCGAAGCGCTCTTTGATGATGAACGCAATCTGATCCGGATTGATATGAGCGAATATATGGAGAAATTCAGCGTCAGCCG
>DMBA01000382.1:814-2795 GCA_003446315.1 Ruminococcus sp.
CTCCCGGATATGTCGGCTATGAGGAAGGCGGTCAGCTCACAGAAGCGGTACGCAGAAAGCCATACAGCGTTGTGCTGCTCGATGAAATTGAAAAGGCACATCCGGATGTATTCAATCTGCTGCTGCAAGTGCTCGATGACGGCAGAATCACGGATTCACAAGGCAGAACGGTCGATTTCAAAAATACCATCCTGATCCTGACATCCAATCTCGGCGCAGATGCACTGTTGGAAGGCATTCAACCGGACGGTTCCATCTCCGAAGCAGCCAAGAAGCAGACCGATGCACTCCTGCATCAGCGTTTCCGTCCGGAATTCCTGAACCGTCTGGACGAGATCATTCTCTATAAGCCGCTGACCAAACAGGAGATCGGCGGAATCGTGGATCTGCTGATCGGAAATCTCCGGAAACGGCTTGCGGATCAGCAGCTCCATGTCAACCTGACCGATGCCGCGAAAGATGCCGTGATCGAACAGGGCTATGATCCCAATTTCGGTGCAAGACCGCTGAAAAGACTCATCCAGCGCAAGATCGAAACACTGCTTGCAAAGAAACTGCTTGCAGAACCGCTGCCGCAAGGAAGCACGATCTGCGTTGATTATCAAAACGGAGCCTTTACCTGCGAAACAGCAAAACCGTGATAAAAAAGAACTGCGTACCGTAAAAAGCAAACGGTACGCAGTTTTCATTATGATGTGTTTACATTTCAGCCAGCGCTTTGATCTCCCCGGCAGAAGGATTCACCTTTCCGGCAATGATCTCTGCTTTTGGCGCACTGCCCTGCAAATTTGCAACCGTCTTTCCGAATCCGCTTCCGCCGGATGTTGCAAATAAAATGATCCGTTTTCCGGAAAAATCATACTTTTCCAAAAACGTATTGATGATCGTAGGGGCGACATACCACCAAACCGGAAAACCGATATAAATGGTATCATACGCAGCAATATCGGCATCTCCGTCTGCAAGGGCAGGACGGGAACTGTGGTCATGCATTTCCACGCTGCTGCGGGATTTCTGATTCTGCCAGTTGAGATCTTCCGCAGTATAGCGCTCTGCCGGTGTGATCTCATAAAGTGCAGCACCTGCTGCATCTGCCAGTTTCTTGGCAAGGGATGCCGTGTGTCCGCTTGCAGAAAAATAAGCGACCAGTTTTTTGCTCATAATCCATTCTCCTTTTCTCATTTCAGTTTTGCATAATCAGCATCGGATACCGCTTCCAGCCATTCTGTGCTGCCATCCTCACCGGGGATCTCAATTGCAAGATGCGAGAACCATGTATCGGGTGCAGCGCCGTGCCAATGCTTCACATTCGCCGGAATATTGATGACGGTTCCGGGCAGCATTTCAACAGCCGGCTGTCCCCATTCCTGATAGTATCCCCTGCCGCCGACGCAGATCAGCATTTGACCGCCGTCTTTTTTGGCATGATGCACATGCCAGTGATTGCGGCAGCCCGGTTCAAATGTTACATTGAAGATCGGCATCTGCTCTTTTGAGACAGGTGCAAGATAGCTTTGACCGTCAAAGAATTCGCCGTATGGGTTCGGTTCTCCGATCGGGAAAAAGATGCTGTTTTGATACTGCTCTTTTTCGGTCATTGCAGGCGTTTCTTCATTCCAGACTTCCTTTGCAAGCCGGAACACAGCCCAGCCTTTCGGCCAGCCGACATACATGGTTGCATGTGTAATGACAGCGGCAATCTCTGCTTTTGTGACTCCGTGTGCCTTGGCATTCTGCAAATGATATTGCAGGGAGCTGTCTGTGATGCCGGATGCCATCAGCGATACCACCGTGATGATGCACTTTGTCTTCAAGTCGATCGCCTGCTCATTCCAAACCTCACCAAACAGCACATCATCATTCAAATGGGCAAACATCGGGGAAAAATCGCCGAGTTGTGCTCTGCCCGCAGTCTGTGTGATCTTTTCGCTCATGATTCGTCCTCCTTCTAATTGTGCGGGGAGCCCCCGCTGGCGTTGAT
>DMBA01000342.1 GCA_003446315.1 Ruminococcus sp.
CGGCGGCTCCAGTCCGAGGGCGATCGCCGGTAAACCGTCCGTCATCAGATTGACAAGCAGGATCTGTGTCGGGAGCAGCACCATCGGCAAGCCCATCAAAATGCCGGCAAACATGGTCAGCACCTCGCCGATGTTGCATGCCAGCAGATAACGCACGAATTTGCGTATATTTGCATAAACAGTTCTGCCTTCACGCACCGCGGATACCATCGTGTCAAAGCGGTCATCCAGCAGCACGACATCTGCTGCCTGCCGCGTGACATCCGTCCCGTTTTTGCCCATCGCTACGCCGATATCTGCTTCCTTGACCGCCGGTGCATCGTTGACACCGTCACCGGTCATCGCGGCAATATGCCCGTTTGCACGGAAAGCCCTGACCAGCCGCAGTTTGTGCGCCGGCGTAACTCGCGCAAATACGGCATACCGATCTATGCATGCCGCCAGCTCTGCATCAGACATTGCATCCAGTTCTGCACCGGTCACGGCATGCTCTGCATGCGGAATGCCTGCCTGCTTTGCAATCGCGGATGCCGTTTTGATATGGTCGCCCGTCAGCATCACCACGCGGATGCCCGCCCGTGTACAATCAGAGATTGCACGCTTTGCCTGCTCCCGCGGCGGATCCATCATGCCCATAAAACCAAGAAATACCATCTGTGCAGGCTGTGCGGTATCCTGCTGCTGTGCCTGTTCTGCGAACGCCAGCACCCGCAGCGCATCTTCTGCCATATGATCCGCAAGGCACGCAAATTCTGCCCGTTTCTGCGGTGTCAGCGGCTGATCGGTTCCATGCGTGCGGTAATATGCACAAGCCCGCAGAATGACATCTGCTGCACCCTTTCGCAATGCAAGAGAGCCGTTCTCTGTCCGGTAAAAAACAGTCATCGAACGGGTATCGCTGTCAAACGGGATCTCGGAAAGCATCTGATAACGGGAAAACTGATCCGCAGAGACACTGCATTTTGCCGCTGCAACCAACAATGCGGCTTCTGTCGGATCGCCTTGTATTTCCCATGCATCCCCCGCTGCACGGAGCGCCGCGTGATTGCATAAAACGGCACAGCGCAGCAGCGGATGCAATGCAGAAAGCATATGTCCGGCACATTGTTTTCCCGCTGTGATGATCCTGCCGCTGCGCTGCCATCCTGTGCCGGTGATCTCATATCCGGCATCCGGTGTCTGTATGCGGCAGACCGTCATTTTATTCTCGGTGATCGTGCCGGTCTTATCGGAACAAATGACCGATGCACAGCCAAGTGTCTCCACTGCGTGCAGTTTATTCACAAGCGCATTGCGGGCAAGCATCCGCCGGACTGCCAGTGCAAGTGCAATCGTAACGGTTGCCGGCAAACCTTCCGGAATGGCTGCGATCGCTATGGTGATGCCCGTCATCAGCATATCAAAGACCGGTTCGCCGCGCAATACACCTGCTGCAAAGACCAATCCGCAAACAGCCAGACAGATCAGCGCAACCGTTTTGCCAAGCTCCGCAAGCCGTTTTTGCAGGGGCGTTTCTTCCGTTTCAATATCGGAAAGCAATTGCGAGATCTGTCCCATCTGCGTGGATAATCCGGTTGCGATGACCACCGCTTCTGCCGTTCCTGCCGTTACAGCAGTACCGGCATAAAGCACATCTTTGCGCCCGATCGCATTATCCGGTTTCGCATCCTCATCTGTATGCGCATGCTTCTCCACCGCCGCAGATTCGCCCGTCAGAATGGATTCCTCTGCGGAAAGCTGTGCACATTGCAGGATCAGGGCATCCGCCGGCACGCAATCACCCGTTTCCAGCACGATCACATCATCCGGAACCACCTCTTCTGCCGGAATGGTACAAAGTTTCCCGTCACGCCGGACATGCGCTGCCGGTGCTGTCATGCTCCGCAGCGCAAGCAATGTTTGTTCCGTGCGGAATTCCTGTATGAAGCCAAGCAGCGCATTCAGCACCACGATCACCGCAATCGTGACTGCATCGGCATATTCCCCCAGCATCCACGAAATGACCGCTGCTGCAAGCAGGATCAGCACCATGACATCACTGAACTGTCCGATCAGTATGCGCAGCGGATGCGGACGCGGCTGTTCTGCAAGCGTATTTGCACCGTATTCTTTTTTCTTTTTGGCGGCTTCTGCGGAAGTCAGTCCCTGATTCTTTTGCATAGCATTCGCTCCTCTCTGTCTCAATCTATGCACCGGTTCATCAATTCATGCGGCAGAGGATGCGGGGTTCCTGTGAAAATCAGAATAAAACATGAATATTTGCGGATATCTCTTGCAAAATAAACAGGTTTGTGCTATACTAAAGTGTAAAGTCAATCCAAATCCGAAAGGCGGTTTTTTATATGAAACTGACATTCCGGCTCCTGCGGGAAGGGGCTGTGCTTCCGGTGCGTGCAACACAGGCAAGTGCCGGTCTGGATCTCTCTGCGTGCCTGACCGAACCGGTCGAGATCCCGCCGCATGAGATCCGTCTGATCCCGACCGGTCTTTCTGCGGCTCCGGATACTGCGGATGTGATGCTGATGCTCTGCGCTCGTTCCGGACTCTCCACCAAGCACGGCATTGCAATGGCAAACGGTGTCGGCATTGTGGATGCAGATTACCGCGGCGAGATCTGTGTGCCGCTGATTAACCAGAGCAATGCAGCATTCACCGTAACAAACGGTCTGCGCATTGCACAATTGATCGTTGTGCCCGTTTGCATGCCGGAAATCACGACGGCAGAGGTTTTGCCGGAAACCGTGCGCGGTGCCGGCGGATTCGGTTCTACCGGTTCATAAGAAATAAAAAAAGAGATAGATAAAAAAAGAAAGGAACATCATTATGAAACTGAAACTGACTTATTTTTTTACGATTATTGCGGCGATTGTTCTCGGTCATTTCCTTGGTGTTATGTGCAGCGGAACCGGTGAAGAACTGATCCAATGGCTCGGTACGACACTGGATTTCGGGTTTCCGCCCACTTCATTCAATTTTGCAGCCATGTCGCTGACACTTGGTGTTTCTTTTTCCGTCAATTTTCTTCAGATCCTCTTTGTGCTGCTCGCCGTGGTACTTTCCCCGAAGATCGCTTCTGCCATTAAATAAGCAGGACATTCTGTACAGAAAAATGCGCGTGACTGCCCGGAATTGATACTTGACAAATCACGCGGAACTTGTTATAATAATAGGCGGTGTCAACTGTTTCACATGCATTTGCACCGTTTTTGCGAGTATGGCGGAACTGGCAGACGCACCAGATTTAGGTTCTGGCGGAGAGATCCATGCAGGTTCGATTCCTGTTACTCGCATTCTATTGTGATGGGCGGCAGCCGATCCCCATACAGAACAATATGCCCCGAAGCGATCCGTTTGCATCGCTCCGGGGCATTGTTTTTGCTGTTATCCGGGATCAGGAAGCATTGAAAGCTGCAACTGCTTTGTAGGTCATATAGACATCAATCTTGCTGACAACTTCCAGCGGCGCATGCATGGAAAGCACCGGAACACCGACATCCACTGTGTCAATATTCAGATTTGCAAGATATGCCGCAACGGTTCCGCCGCCGCCGATATCCACTTTGCCAAGCTCGCCGGTCTGCCAGATCACGCCGGAATTGTCAAAGAGGCTGCGCATTTTGCCGATGAATTCCGCAGAAGCATCCGAAGAACCGCTTTTGCCGCGTGCACCGGTATATTTCATCATGCAGACACCGTAATTAAGATAAGCGCAGTTTCTGCGGTCGTTGACATCTGCGAAAGTGGGATCCAGTGCAGCCGTTACGTCCGCAGAAAGGCACTGGGAATTCGCAAAAACAGTATGTGCCTGCGTGCCGAATGCCGCGGAAAGATCCTTCATGAAATCATGGAAATATGCCGAGCAAAGACCCGTATTGCCCTCGCTGCCGATCTCCTCTTTATCGGTCAGGATGGCAACGGCAGTATGCTGCGGATTTTCCGTATCCAGCAGTGCTGCAAGTGCCGGATATGCGCAGACGCGGTCATCATGACCGTAACCGCCGATCATGCTGCGGTCAAATCCGAGATCACGCGCCTTGCCTGCGGGCACAACTTCCAGTTCGGCAGAAAGGAAATCTGTTTCGGTGATGCCGTATTTTTCGTTGAGGATCTGCATAATGCGCAGTTTGACGAGATCACTGCCTTCATCGCTGCGGAACGGACGGGAACCGATCAGCAGATTGAGTTCTTCACCCTTGATGCCCTGTGCAAGCGGACGCTTTACCTGCTCTGATGCCAGATGCGGCAGCAGATCGGTGACGCAGAAAATCGGATCGCCTTCGTCATCGCCGACCGAGATCGGAATTACGGTGCCGTCCTTTTTGACAACAACGCCGTGCAGTGCAAGCGGCAGAACCGTCCACTGATATTTCTTGATGCCGCCGTAATAATGGGTTTTGAACAGTGCAAGCTCACTGTCTTCATAAAGCGGAGACTGCTTCAGATCCAGACGCGGCGAGTCAATATGTGCAGCGCTCAGACGAATACCGGAGTCCAGCGGGTCTGTACCGATGACAGCAGCGACAATTGCTTTTTTGCGGTTCACGGTATAGATCTTATCGCCGGCTTTCACGGCATCGCCGCGCTTCCAGAGCCGGAAGCCTTTCTGCTCCAGCAATTCTGCGGCATATGCAGCCGCTTCGCGTTCGGTCTTGCTGCGGTCGAGGAATACTTTGTAATCCTCGCAGAATGCATCTGCCTGTGCGATCTGTGCATCATCCAGCACAAGTGCAGCATGCTTTTTTTGTGTCAGCAGAGATTCTTTCAGTGCTTTCAGATTTTCTTTTTGATCCATAATGGGTTCCTCCTTTGGCAAATTTAGATGGTTGTGGTACAAATCCGTTTCCTGCTGTATCCGCAGAATCAGTTCCCCGGCATGCTGCCGGAGCGCCGCAGGATCACCGTTGTTTTCGAGCACGGCATCTGCATGCGAACGGAAAAACGCTTCGGAATACTGCGCCCGGATGCGTTGTTCCGCCTGCTCCTCGGTGATCGGATCGCGTGAAAGGATCCTGTTTTTGCGGATCTCCCTGTCTGCAATGACAGACAGGATCATATGACAAAAGCGGTAGATCCCGCTTTCAAACAGCGTCGGTGCATCCAGAATCACAGCGCGGTGTCCCGCTGCTGCAAACTGCCGCACCGATTCGCGGATTGCCTGTGTAATATAGGGATAAATGATCGCCTGATACTGCTCCCGTCTGACCGGATCGCTGAAGATCATGGCAGCAACGGCTTTGCGGTTCATCTGACCGTCCGGCAGCAAAATCGCCTGCCCGAACACCTGTGAAAGTGCACGGAGACACGGTGTTCCGGCTGCAACGACCGCTTTTGCCGTTTCATCGGCATTGATGACGGCAAGTCCGTTTTCCGAAAACAGTTTGCTGACTGTTGTTTTTCCGGCACCGGTCTGACCGGTCAGACCGATCAGGAAAACGCCGGTTCCCATCCCGTCAGGATGCTTCATGTTCTGTATCCCCCTGTTCTGCAAAAATCAGCTTGCTTTCAGGCGTTTTGAGTTCCAGCAGAACGCGCAGGATGCGTTGTTCTTCTGTTTGCAGAACGGTCATGCGGAACCAGTCGCCGCTGACAGTCTCACCCGGTTCTGCGATATGTCCTGCAAGCTCTGTCAGCCAGCCGCCGACAGAGGAACATTCCGTCACGATGCTGTCATCCGGCAAATGCAGCGCATCGCAAAGCGCAGAGATGGTGCATTCACCGGAGATTTCGTAAGTACCGTCTGAACGCTTGAAGATCAGCGGGATCACTTCATCTGCTTCGTCATAGATCTCGCCGACCAGTTCCTCGATGATATCTTCCAGCGTGACGATGCCTTTTGTCCCGCCGTACTGGTCAAGCACAATGGCAATATGGGATTTGCTGCGCTGCATCTGCTTCATGGCTTCACTGATCCGCGCAAATTCCGGCAGACGCAGAATATTTTTGATGATCGGCTGAATATCGGTGCTGTGCTGCTCCAGCAGCCCGAAGAAATCTTTTTCGGTGATAAACCCGATGATATCATCAATGGAATCATCATAAACAGGCAGACGGGAATAGCGCTCCGAGAGAAAAATGGATTTGATCTCGCTGATGGTCGTGTTTTTCTGGATGGCGGTCACACGCACACGCGGCACCAGCACTTCATCCACGGAGATCTCATCAAATTCCAGTGCAGAGCGTACCAGATCGCTCTCCTGTTCTTCCAGAACGCCTTCTTCTTCGATCTGCTCCACAATGACTTTCAGCTCATCTTC
>DMBA01000120.1:0-695 GCA_003446315.1 Ruminococcus sp.
GTTCCGCCGCAGGAACCGAGAAATCTGGAAGCATATCTTGTGACTTTGCTTCGCCGTGCTGCTACGGATAAACTGCGCAGCATGACCCGCTTCAAACGCGGCGGTACACAATTTACGGAAACACTGGACGAACTTGCTGAGGTGATCCCCGCAAAGGATACCGTTGAAGCAGAAGTGGATCGCCGTGAACTGACTGCCGCACTCCGTTCGTTTCTGGACAGTCTGCCGGAAAAATCCAGAGAAATCTTCATGGAGCGCTATTATTTCAATACACCTGTCCGGACAATCGCGGAACAGCACAGGATGCAGACCGGTGCAGTCAATGTGCTGCTGCACCGGATCCGGAAGAAACTGAAAAAGCATCTTGAAAAGGGGGGGTTCTTTTGAAACCGATGGATATTCTGGATGCACTGAGTGATCTGCCGGAAGAATATACGGCATTTGCGGCACACAGGAAAGCTGCACAGACAGCATCCGAAAAACACGAACAATCTTCAAAAGGAGTGATCGTTATGAAGAAGAACCTGAAAGCGAAAAACAGAGAATCGAATCACCGTTTCAGCAGAGCAGGCATTGCGGCGGCAGTTGCCGTTTGTATCGGGCTGAATGCTGCGGTGTTCTTCGGAATCACGCGCATGAAACAGGATTCCGGCACATTTATGCCCGCCGCTGCACCGGAAATTGCTGCGCCGGAA
>DMBA01000120.1:743-3985 GCA_003446315.1 Ruminococcus sp.
CTGCGCCGGAACTGGATGAAACACATCCGCAGTATATGGAAATTACAGATGCCATGCCGACCGGCATCGTCTTCAAAATCACAAATGATTCGGGGCATGATCTCGATTATCACCCGCAGTTTATCATCATGCAGGACGGGGAAAAGGTCGCTGATACGGCGCTTCCGCCGGATATGATCTATGTACAGAACCCAATCCCGCAGGGTGTATGCGGGCAGCAGCTCAGCTTTGCGCAGCTCCCCGCCGGCAGCTATACACTGGTCAATCTCACTGAGGACGGCACGGCTGAGGGAACACTCGGACATGTGGATTTTGAGATCTCTGCGGAATATGATAATATGGTTTATATCGCGGAACACAAAGGTGAGGATTATGAGGCTGTTGAGGCAGAGCTGACGTCGCAGGGCTTTCAGATCAATAAGCGTTCTGCACGTTATCAAGGCAGCGGAGAATTCGCCCTTGATGCAGGCAAGGTTGTTTCTGTTGCTCCGGAACCCTACATGACAGAGCAATTAGACGACAATGGTACAAGCGCTTATTATCACTATGACGGCCGCGGATATTGGGCTGAGAAGGGAAGTACGGTAGATGTGCTGGTCAGCCTTGGTGCTGAGAATTCTGAACCTGTAACAGTGCCGTATGTGGTCGGACAGGATTTTGAAAGCGCGAAGATTGAACTGCTGAATCTGGGATTCTATATTGATAAGCGGAGTGCATATTATGACGATATCCCTGCCGGAACAGTCGCAGAGGAAACGGTCAATGACCGTGCTGTTCCTGCGGACGGACTGGAAGCGCCGATTGAAAGCTGTGTGCGGATTACGGTCAGTCTCGGCAAAAAAGAAGCAGGATCCTGACAAATTCTCAGAAAAAACTTCAGTCGTCGGTGCAAAAAACACCGGAAATACGTGCTTTATATTATGAACCAAAAATGGGATTCTTAAGGGCTAATAGCCCTTAAGCGGGAGTTTGAGGGCAGAGCCCTCATTTATGATCCGTCGGAGACACTTTATCTACAAGCAGAGCCGCCGGTGCAGCAAAACATCGGCGGCTGCTTTGCGTGAATAGACAGAATTGCGGTGATGCCTTGACTTTTCCGGTCAAAACCCTTATAATCATGTGAGGGGGTGATGCATATGTACCGAAAGCATCAGAATCATGCTTGCGCAAAACGCGCTTTCCTGCTGACTATGTGCTGCCTTGCGCTGCTGTCGGCTGCCTGTTCCGATCAGAAGCAGAATGCGGAATCAGGCAGTGCGGAATCCAATCTGCAAACAGATCAGGCTGCCGAAACAGAACAGGAGCCGGAGCATCCTTTTACAGCAGAAGGGATGCGGTTTTCGCAGAAAAGCGGCTTTTATGACAACGGTTTTTCCCTTTCCATCAGCGCGGAAGACGGCGGGGATATCTATTATACACTCGACGGAAGCATCCCGACGGCGGAAAGTCTGCACTATGATGCGCCGATCGTCATAAAAGACCGTTCGGATGAGGAGAATCGGCTTTGCATGCATACCGACATCGCACAGCCGCTGGACAGTGCAGCGGATTTTGTCCCGGATGCAAAAGTGGATAAGGCAACGATCGTGCGGGCGGTCAGGATCGACCAAAACGGGCAGCAAAGCGGCGTTGTGACCAATTCTTATTTTGTCGGATTTGCGGATAAAGCGAATTTTTATCAGGATGTGAAGATCGTTTCCCTGATTACGGATGAGGAGAATCTGTTTGACCGTGAAAAGGGCATCTATGTGACCGGAAAAATCTATGACGACTGGAAAAACAGTGCGGACTATGATCCGGAAACGCCGGAATGGTCTTTGCCCGGAAACTATACGCAGAAAGGCAGAGATTGGGAACGGGAAGCTGCCATCCAGTTCTTTGCGGACGGTCAGCTTGCGGCGGAACAGAATGTCGGGATCCGCATTCACGGCGGCGCTACACGCTCTTATTCGCAGAAAAGCATCAATGTTTACGCAAGAACGGAATACGGTGCGCCGAAACTTAAATATGATCTGTTTTCAGGACAGGTCAAAACACAGTATGATGACACGCCGTTGCAGGAATTCGATTCCTTTACACTCCGGAACGGCGGAAATGATGCATACTATACCCGTTTCAGCGATAAACTGATACAGTCTTCCGTCGCGGACAGGCAGTTTTTGACGCAGGGCATGGAACCGTGTATTGTGTTCATAAACGGCGAATTCTGGGGACATTATGAGATCACGGAAAAGATGGATCAGGATTTTATTGCGGCACATTATAATATTCCTGCAAAAGAAATCTGCATCGTCAAAGCGGAAAAGCTGGACGAGGGCACGGAAGAAACCTTTGCAGAATGGGAGCAGCTTTGGCAATGGATCAAAGATACCGATTTTGCAGAACAATCTGCTTATGACGAGCTCTGTGAACGGGTTGATATGCAGGGCTTTATGGATTATGTCAGCACGGAAATCTATATCAATAATGCGGACTGGGGCAGACCGAATTCTGCTATGTGGAAAGCGGAGCAGCCGGCATCCGATGCGCCCTGTGCGGACGGTAAATGGCGGTTTATCCTCTATGATACGGAATATAGCTCCGGGCTCTACGGGGAAGCGGTTGCGAATACCGACAGCTTTGCGGAACTGCTGGATCAGGACTGCTTCCTCTCTGATCTGTTTCGGGGGGCGCTGGAGAACGAGACATTCAGAAAACAGTTTGCAGATACATTTATGGAGATTGCCGATCATAACTTTGCACCTGCCCGCATGACCGCGGAGATCGACCGGTTGTCAAAAGCCTATCAGGAGATGACCATTGCAACCTATGACCGCTTCTGGAGTGGCTGGATGGGCGGTTCCGCAGCGCAGGGCAGCTATGGAATGGCTGTTTCTTCCCTGAGAAACTTTTACAGCAAACGCTATGACAGGATCACAGAATATCTGAAAGCGTATATCGAAGCGCCGGACGCATAGTGGGATCTCCGATGGATTGAGAATGGGCGGAGCACCCATTATGACTCCGCCGGCGGCACTTTTCTTTCGGTTTCGCCATGATCCGTTTGGGGATAAAGAAAGGACACTGTAAAACGGATTACAGTGTCCTTCTGCTTGTATATAAAGTGTCTCCGACGGATTTCTAATGAGGGCTCCGCCCTCAAACTCCTGCTTAAGGGCTGCTAGCCCTTAAGAATCCCATTTCGTGCGATAATAAGAAATGTATGTATTTGCTTGTTTTTTCGCAAAAATGGGATTCCAAAG
>DMBA01000038.1 GCA_003446315.1 Ruminococcus sp.
CGCCGGAAATACAGACAGCGATTTTGTCGCCCGCCTGAATCAACTCGTATTCCTTGATGCCTTTGAGAAACTTTGTCCAGATTTCCCTTCGGAACTTATTGACGACCGAAAGCTCAATGTTGTTTGGCATTTCGGTTCTGACCGGTCTTTCCGTCATATCACGCTCTCCTTTTACTATTCATATGGAAACAGTATGATTATAGCACAATCTGTGTTGTTTGTCAATCTGTTTTTTTATTGGTCTGCATCGGAATAGCGTCGGATGCGGAGAGATCCATCGGGTGAACAGCCGTCGGATCATGCTTTTCATAATACAAATGTGCACACGGAGTAATCCGTGTGCACAGGAATGATTATGTGCTGATCGGCAAAAGAATCCGGAATGTACTGCCTTTGTCCGGCTCAGAGCTGACTTCACATTTGCCGTTCAGCATCGTAACAGTCTGCTTCACGATCGCAAGACCCAGACCGGAAACGCCCTTGCCGCGCCGCTGGCGGTTGGTATAGTATTTCTCCCAGATATGTTCCATGTCGCCCGGTGCAATGCCGCTGCCGTGATCGGAAATCTCAACAGTCGCAGTCTGTCCGTCGGATTTGAGTGTTACGCCGATCCATTTGTCCGCACCGGCATGGCGCACGGCGTTATCCAGCAGGTTATAGACGGCTCTTTGCAGTCTGGATGCATTGCCGCTGATCTGAATATCCGCTGCAATGCTGCGTTCAAAGGTGAAACCGTCTTTCACATAGAGATTTTCAAAACTGTCTGTAACAGAGGCAACGATCTGACTGAGATCAACGGATTCTGCGACCGGCTCTTTGTCGGTCATCTGCAATTCGGAGTATTCCAGAATCTCATTGACGAGTGCAGTCAGCCGGTCGGATTCTTCAACAATCACCGCCACATCCGCCGCGCATTGCTGTTCGTCTTCGCGGGAAATATCGCGTATCATCTCCGCATAGCCTTTGATCATGGTCAGCGGTGTGCGCAGATCATGGGATACATTGGCAAGAAATTCATTCTGAAATTCTCTGTTGTGTTTCAGTTTTTCGGCGGTTCTGTCCAGCGTACCGTTCAGTTCGTCCAGTTCCGCGCAGAAGCCCTTGACGAACGGTGCTTCCTGCTGATAATCGCCGAGCTGATGTGCCTTTTCATTCAGTTGTGCGATCGGTTTTGCAAAGCTGCGGGACAGGAACCATGCCAGCACAAAGCCAACGGCAACAGAAAGCATCGTCACCCAGAGCAATTGTGTCCGGATGATGCGTGCAGCGGAACCGACTGCGCCCAGCGCTGCACCGAGATACAGCACGGCATCTTCGCCGCTGAATGTGACAGATCTGCCATAAACATACAGATCATCGGTGCGCAGTTCTGCCGTTCCGTTTTTCGATTGGCGAAGCACCTGTAAGAATTCGCCGTAGTTTTCCGGCAGTTCTCTGTAATGTGCGTGATCGCCTTTGATCCCCTTCTCGCCGCGTTCATCCCGTTCGTTCGGCTTGCCCTGTAGTTTTCGGAATTCGTCGGAGCTGTAGAGCAGATTGCCTTCTGTATCGGTCACATAGACAACAATGGAATTTTCTCTGGAGATTTCATCAATATCATCTGCAATCCGACTGCTGCCGAATTGCGATACGATACTGTCTGCTGCGGAAACTGTATTCCGGATAATCATGCCGTCATAGAATCGCTGCAAAAAAACGGTTTGCAGCAGCCAGAGCACAGTGAAGATCACCGCCGTAAAAAACATGAAATAGCAGAGGAGCTTCTTTTGAAATGTGAAAGCATTACGTTTCAAATTTATATCCCACCCCCCGGACGGTTCTGATACTGTCGCGGTATGCGCCGAGTTTGTTTCGCAGCAGCTTGATCTGCCAGTCCACGGTTCGGTCAACGATCGTATCGTCATATCCCCAGACCGCGTTCAGTATCTGCTCGCGTGAAAGCACGATGCCCTGATTTTCCACAAGATATTTCAGCAGTGCGTATTCTTTGGCAGTCAGTTCGGTTTTTTCTCCGTCTACTGTGACTGTCATGCCGGGCATGTCAATGACAATGCCGCCGGCTGTGAGGATCTCATCTTTTTTTTCTTTATTCTTTGGTGTACTGCGCTTGAGTGCGACCTTGATACGCGCAATCAGTTCCATCGGGGAAAACGGCTTCGTGACATAATCATCGACACCGACCTCAAAGCCGTGCAGTTTGTCAAATTCCGTCCCGCGTGCAGAAAGCATAATGACCGGCGTTTCCGAAAACTCGCGTATTTTCCGACAGGCGGTAAAGCCGTCCGTATCGGGCATCATAACATCCAGAATGATGACATCGAAGCTGTCATTCCGGCAGGCTTCAATTGCCTGTCTGCCGTTGGATACACCGGTCACTTCATAGCCCTCACGTTCTGCATAGCGACGGATCAGCGTGACAATATTCGGTTCGTCATCTGCGATCAGAATTTTAGACATCGTGTACCTCCACATCGGTTATTTACGATTATTATACACGAAAAACGCTCCGTTGTAAAGTGCAATGGAGCGTTTGACTGTGTTTCAGACAAATCCAGTATCTTTATCAGGATAATTATTCGGAAGCCTTTGTTCATGCAGCATCACAATCGCTGCTGCGGCTGCCGCTGCAAAGCCTGCGACCCAATAAACGAGAATCAGCCGGTTCGTCGTACCGTAAATCTCAAGGACACCTTTGAAAACAGAACCGACTGTCCATGTGAAGACAGCAGCATTCCAGAGCCACATTGCCCATTTTCCCGGAGCATAAGACTTCCGGAGAAAAACTGCACATGGAAAAGCACCGAGCATCAGCGGAAACGCAAATGCATAGATCATCCGGTACGAATACACCTCATGGCTGAAATGCTCATACACAGCACCGAAAAGCGCAAATCCGGCTGATGCGCTCAGATGCAGAATAAGCTGCCGGAGCATTCTTTTATCCGATATACACAATGTCGCTCACGCTCCTCTCTTTGATTCGTCCGCCCGATGTCGGCTGGTTGACGACCTGCCCGTTATAATACA
>DMBA01000369.1 GCA_003446315.1 Ruminococcus sp.
TCTACGCATTTTGTGATAAAATAAAGCTGAAACTGAGTCAATATATCTTTTTGCACTTTATCTGATTCCTTATATATAGTGCAGGTTGCTCAAAATCACACGGCCCTTACTCTCTACCCGGAATGCGTCCCCGCTGCTGAAAGCGAATATGCCATGCGGTCAAGCCGCTGTTTCCGGTATGCGGTGAGGGTCTGAATGTTCGTAATGCTGTAATGCGGCATACAGTCCGCCGGTTCCTCTCGCTCCATGCCCGGCTCCTGTATCGAGACAGACAGATCCTGCATGGTCAGCGTCCGGACAGTTTTTATCGGTATTCACAGCCCTCTGGTGCTGCGGAAATTTCAGTATAAAAGGGAAGTTAGGAAATGAGTATTTTTGTCACACGGTCTTCCATGCCGGATTATGAAGAATATATCCGGGAAATCCAGCCGATCTTTGAGAGTCATCATCTGACCAATATGGGTCCCATTTACAAAAAGCTCCAGCATGATCTGATATCTTATCTCGATGTGCCGCAGCTTTCGATGTTCGTCAACGGTCATCTGGCGCTGGAAACCGTCTTTCAGGCTATGGGACTGAAAAACTGCGGCGGTGAGGTGATTACCACACCGTTTACTTTTGTGTCCACGACAAACGCCATTACCAGAAACGGTCTGAAACCCGTGTTCTGTGACATTAAACCGGACGACTTCACGATCGACCCTGCAAAAATCGAAGCCCTGATTACCGACAAAACAGTCGCCATCGTCCCTGTGCACGTTTACGGCGCGATCTGTGATGTGGAAGCCATCGCAGCCATTGCCGAAAAGCACAATCTGAAAGTCATTTATGATGCAGCACATGCATTCGGTGTCAAGTATAAGGGAAAAGGCATCGGCAGCTACGGCGATGCGGCTATGTTCTCATTCCACGCCACCAAGGTCTTCAATACCATTGAGGGCGGCGCTGTTGCTTTCCATGACGAAGCACTCAGAGAACCCATGCATGAACTGAAAAACTTCGGTCTGCACGGCGAGGATGTCCCGCAGATCGGCGGAAATGCGAAAATGGATGAATTCCGCGCTGCAATGGGCATCTGCAACCTGCGCCATGTTGATGACTGCATCAAGGCGCGCGGCGCTGTGTTCGCAAGATATAATGAACGTCTTTCCGGCGCTGCCGGCATTCAGCTCCTGCCTGAACAGAAAGACGTTGTTCCGAATTTCGCTTACTATCCGATCGTCATTGATCCGGAAGTCTTCGGCGAGGACAGAGATGCTGTCAGCGAACGACTCCAGGCACATGATATCTTTGCAAGAAAATATTTCTACCCTGCAATCAATGAAATGTCCTGCTATGCCGCAAATGCCGGCGAGCCGACTCCGGTCGCAGCACAAGTCTCCAGACGGGTGCTCACGCTCCCGATGTATGCAGATCTTACGATCGCAGAAGCAGATCAGATCTGCGATGTGATCCTGAACCGATAATCTGTCATGATCCATACGGGCACGAATTGCCGTGCCCGCGTTCTTGCGCATACCCTTCCGTACAATTTCATGTAAGCAGGTGTGTAAATGAAAATAGAGGATTTAACGAAAGCAGATCGCTGGAGAATTGCCGACCAGATGGCTGAGGATATCCTGCCTGTCATCAATCCGAAACTTGCAGATGTCAAGCCGCGGCAATCCATTTATACCAAATACGTCAAGCGCCTTCTGGATATTCTGTTTGCGCTTTTTATTCTGACAATCACGCTGCCGATCAATCTGGTCATCGGCATCATTACACTGTTTGATGTCGGAAGACCGATCTTCTTCTTGCAGGACCGGCTCGGCAAAGACGGAAAACTCTTCAAAATCGTCAAATTCCGCAATATGCGCAACACGAAGGATGCCGACGGCAACTTGCTGCCGCCTTCCCAGCGCGTCACAAAGATCGGAAAAGTCATCCGGAAACTCTCGCTGGACGAGCTGCTCAATTTCTGGAGCATCCTCAAAGGCGATATGAGCATCATCGGGCCGCGTCCGCTGCTGCCGGAACATCTCCATCGCTATAATAAACGGCACCGGCAGCGCCTTGCTGTCCGCCCCGGACTGGAATGTCCGCCCCGCCATAAGCTGGATCATGTCTGGACTTGGCAGGAACAGTTCGATAATGATGTCTGGTATGTCGAGAATGTCAGCTTCCTCGTGGACTGCAAACTGCTCATCAATCTGGTGCGGTTTGCCCTCGACAGCAAATGTGCAAATGCCCGTGCATCTGTTTCCAGAGGCATTTTTATGGGTTATGATATGGACGGCAATGCCATTACGGTGGATCGTGTGCCGCAGCACTATCTTGATATGATCGAAGAAGAAAGAAAGCAGGCGGGTCAGACAGAATCCGCCTCCTGAAAGGAACCGATAGGAAAATGGATAAAAAATTTGCAGGCAAAAAACTTCTCGTGCTCGGCAGCAATGTCGGCGCAACGGATATCGTACAGTATGCACGGGACAACGGCGCTTATACCATCGTTGCGGACTATTATCCCGCAGACCGTTCCCCTGCCAAGCGCATCGCCGATGAGCAGCTTCTCGTCAGCACAGCCGATAAAGATGCGCTGGAAGCATTCATCCGGGAACGTCACATCGACGGCATTCTCGCCGGCATCAGTGAGTTCAATCTGCTGATCGCTGAGGAGCTTTCCGCAAGAATCGGGCTTCCTTTCTATTTCACCAGAAAACAGTGGGATATGATCGAGAAAAAAAGCGATTTCCGTGCACTCTGCGAAAAACACGGCGTGCCGTGCCCGAAAACATATGTCACCGGCAAAGAGATCCCGGAAGATGTCATGCAGCAGATCCGGTATCCTGTTATGATAAAACCTGTCGATGCAAGCTCTTCCAAGGGCGTTTTCAAATGTGAAAATGAAGACGATCTCCGCCGGTATTATCCGGAATCCCTGAAAGAATCCGAATGCGGTGAGATCATCGTGGAGCAGTTTGTCACCGGTGATGAGTTCACGGCGCATTATACCATCGCAAACGGCAAAGTCACACTCGCAAGCGTCGATAACCGCTATCCCATTGCCATGCAGGAAGGCGATCCCACGACCATCCCGATCGCACGAATCTATCCCTGCATCTATCTGGATGCCTATATCGAGCAGGTCGATGCACAGATGCGTGCACTCTGCGCAGGCATCGGACTGCAAAATGCCATCCTGTTCGTTCAGGGGCTTTATGATGAAAAAACCAATACGTTCAATGTTTTCGAAGCGGGTCTCCGCAGCGCCGGCGAAGCGCCTTACCGTTTCATCAAGCGGGTCAACGGCATCAACGCCATGCATGTGCTCGTCGATCACGCGCTGCTCGGCAAAACGGATTTCGATTCCGACAAAGAAGATCCCTATATGAAGGGCAAATGCTGCGGCATCGTTTCGTTTGTCACAAAGGGCGGTGTTGTCGGCAGCATTGAGGGTCTGGAAGAAGCAACCGCTGCTTTGCCGGATGTCATTGAATATGAATGCCGGTATCCGGTCGGAAGCGAAACACCCTGCGGCAGAACACTGCGTCAGCTCATGATCCGTTTTGTCATGATCTGCGACAATCGTGAAAAAATGGCTGAGGATATCGCTTATCTCAATTCGCATATCACGATTCTGAACGACCGCGGCGAAGATATGGTATTCAAAATGAAACCGGAGAGGATTTGGGGCATTCAGTGAAAAAGATCGCTATTACCGGTGCGAGTGGATTTCTCGGCACAAATATGCTGAAACAACTCGCCGGAGATGAAACAACACAAGTATATGCATTTTGCTTTGCAGGCGAAGAAGATAAGCCGAATTTTACCAAGGCGGCAAATAT
>DMBA01000181.1:0-6132 GCA_003446315.1 Ruminococcus sp.
AGTCTTCCTCATCCAGACCGTCTTCAATGGAGATGATCGGATACTTGTCAACGAGTGCTTCCCAGTGTGCAATCAGCTCATCAGAAGTGAAGGTCTTGCCGCTTTTCGGCTGCTTATAGAAGCCGATGCCCTTTTCCTTATCCTTCCATTCAGAGGATGCAGCATCCATAGCGATCATGAAGTCTTTGCCCGGCTCATAGCCTGCTGCCTTGACTGCTTCCAGAATGGTTTCGATGGTTTCTTCATCGGAAGAAAGGTTCGGTGCAAAACCGCCCTCATCACCGACAGATGTTGCAAGACCCTTTGCTTTGAGGATCTTTGCAAGGTGATGGAAGACTTCTGCACACCATCTGAGCGCTTCCTTGAAGGACGGTGCGCCGACAGGCATAATCATGAATTCCTGTGTATCAACGGTGTTGGTGGCATGTGCACCGCCGTTGAGAATATTCATCATCGGAACCGGCAGCTTTGTGCCCTGGATACCGCCGAGGAATCTGTAAAGCGGAACACCGATGGATGCAGCAGCAGCTCTTGCACAAGCGATCGAAACAGCGAGGATCGCGTTTGCGCCGAGCTTGGATTTATCCTTTGTGCCGTCTGCTGCGATCATTGCATTGTCGATCGCATAGATATCAGAAGCATTCATGCCGACGATTGCTTCTGCGATCACAGTATTGATATTATTGACAGCCTTTTCAACGCCCTTGCCGAGATAACGGTCGCCGCCGTCGCGCAGTTCAAGTGCTTCAAACTCACCGGTCGATGCGCCGCTGGGTGCTGTACCTCTTGCGACGGTGCCGTCTGCGAGTGTGACCTCTGCTTCAACGGTAGGGTTTCCTCTCGAATCAAGGATCTCACGGCCTACAACTCTTTCAATTTCCAAATAATCCATAATGACCTCCGATCTGACCGCATGGGCGGACATTTCTCAAAATGTTGTGGCATCCGGTTTTGCGCTGCTGTTCTGCGGCATGTCGCACAATTGCCGCGGAAGATGCACAGGCAGCCCTTTTGCCGTTAGTGTATGCTAACAGGTTTTATTTTACCACTTATTTTGTCATTTGTCAATGCTTGATGCTTGTTTTCGGGATTTTCGGCGAATTATCAATGCCATAACCGTGAAAGAAATGAAATTTGTGCATAAATTCGATGGCGCATCAGTGTCTGCGTCTTCTTCTGCGCCGCTGCTGCTGCCGGTTTGGAGCAGGAGACTGTGCGGTCTGTACCGTGACCGGCTCCGATACCGGTTCTTCCGGTTCAGATTCCGGTTCCGATGATTCGGCTGCCGGTTCTTCCGGCTCCGGTTCGATCGGCAAGGGTTCCGGCGCAGCAGTTTCCGGTATGGGTTCTGTATCCGGCATATTGTCAATGGCTTCTCGCAGCAGTTGATACAGGATCGCCAGCACCGGGACAGCAAAAATAATGCCCATAACGCCGCCGAGTCCGCCGCCCAGAATGACGGCGATCAATACCAGCAATCCGGGCAGACCGATCGAATCACCGACCACTTTGGGATAGATAAACTGTCCTTCGATCTGCTGGAGTGCGAGAATAAAGATCAGGAACCAGATGGTGCGTTCCGGTGCTTCTCCCCAGATGAGCAAAGCGCCCACGCCGCCGCCGATCCATGCGCCGATGATCGGGAGCAGGGCGGTGATGCCGGTCATGATGCCGATGGTTGCGGCATAGGGAAACCGGAACACATATAAGCCGAGCGTGCAGAGGGTTCCGATGATGACCGCTTCGATAAACTGACCGGTCAGGAAATTGGCGAAAGACTGGTTTGCCAGATGCAGCACGCGGAAGATCTGATTCTGATAGCGTTGCGGCGCTGCCAACTGGATCACCTTATGCATAACATGCAGCACACGTTCCTTTTGTGCAAGCAGATAAATGGCAATAATCAAGCCGAGCACAAGGTTTGCAGCCGTTGAAACCACCGATGTCGTGGCATTGAATGCGGTGCCCAGCACGGTTTCCACCTTGCCGTCCAGCAGATTGCTGGCGAAATGGAATACATTCGACCAATCCATATCGGCATTGAGTTCTTTCAGTTTTTCCATGAGAAAATCCGGTGCATGCCATGCCAGAAGCTGTGTCCGGATGAGGTCATAGATCTGTTCCTGACTGGTCGGCATTTTTTCGATCAGCGTATTCAGGGCAGTCGTGATCTGCGGAATAATCAATATGACGATCATAGCCAGAATGATGCACGCAACCAATCCTGTGCAGACTGCCGAAAGCACCGGTGCGAGCTTTCGCTCCCATCTTTTTTCGGATGCCGACATGCTGAAAAAGACCTTGTTCTGAAACAGATTCAGAAACAGATTGATAACAAATGCAATGCAAACGCCGTAAGCGACCGGCTGCAAAATAGAGAAAAACCACGATAATACGGACTTTACGGAATCGAAATTCTGGAGTGCCATATAAAGCAGAATGCCGTAAGTCACGAGCATATAGGCGGATTTGTGTTTGGGTCTTCGATCTCGATCAGACATATATTCCCTTTCCGGTTATTCCTGATGTTCTGCCTGTTCCGCTTCATGCGCGCGGTCATAAGCAGCACGGTGCAGTGCTTCCTGTGAATTTTCAGCGGGATTTCCGCCTTCCGGAAGATGATAACTGCCGTCCGATGTGCGGAAACGCGCCTTCACCGGGTCATCAAATTGCAGCCGGAATTCCTGATACAGCCGTTCCCGAAGCGCCTGATTCTTGACCGGTGCACAGACTTCCACGCGCTTGCAGGTATTGCGCGGCATGAAGTCTGCCGAGCCGAGATATGCCCGCATGCGCTGCGGCGTACCGAACAGATAGACTCTGCCGTGTTCGAGATACCGCCCGACAATGCTGTGCACTTCAATATTTTCGGTCGCATCGGGGATCTGCGGGATCAGACAGCAAACACCGCGCACCAGCAATTCAATTTTGACACCGGCACAGGATGCTTCAACCAGCTTTTTCATGATCGTTTTATCGCAAAGACCGTTCATCCGCAGACCGATATATGCAGGCATGCCGTTCTTTGCAATGGCGATTTCGTCATCCATCATTTGCAGGACAGGCTGCAATAAACCGTGCGGTGCGACCAGCAATTCCTTTTGCGGATCCGGCAGTCGGTTTTCGCGGAGTGCATCAAAAATATTGGCAGCATCTTCTGCGAGCTGCGGGTCGGCGGTCATGAGACAATAATCGGTATAGATCGCAGCAGTTTTTTCATTATAATTGCCGGTGCCGATCTGTGTAAATGCCTCGATCTTGCCGCGGTTTTTGCGCGTGATGAGCAGCAATTTGGAATGCACCTTATAGTTTTCAGGGCCGTATATCACATGTACGCCGGCACGTTCCAGCACTTTTGACCATGCAATATTGCCTTCTTCATCGAAACGGGCACGCAGCTCAGTCAAAGCCGTGACCTGTTTGCCTCTGCCTGCCGCCTCACACAGTGCAGCGATCACACGGCTGTCTCTTGCCATGCGGTAAAGTGTGATCTGGATGCTCAGCACCGCAGGATCATCCGCGGCTTCATCCAGCAGGCGCAGGAACGGACGGATGCTTTCATAAGGATAACTCAGCAGAATATCATTTTTGCGGATCTGTGAGAACATATTTTTCCGTTCGGAGACCATGCCGGATTTCTGCGGCACCATGCGGGTATATTGCAGTTTGGGATCCGGAACCAGATCCTTGCACTCAAACACAAAGGAAAGATCCAGCGGCGCTTTTGCAAAAAACACCTGATTCTGCGTGATTTCCAGCTTTTTGCAGAGATAATCCAGCGCAGGCTGATAAAAGGTTTCGGAAAGTTCCAGCCGGACGACCGGCAGCCGTTTGCGTTCCTGCAGCATCAGCTCCATATCAATGCGGGTGTCGCCGGTACGCAGATCGCCCAGATCTTCCGGCAAAATGCTTGCCGAACGGGTCGCACGCAGGATGGTACGGTCGATGATACGGGAATTGCCGAAAACAGTATGCGCAAATGAGAGAATGACATCTTCTGCAAGAATGAATCTGCCGCCGCCGAGTTTTATCATGCGCTGACACTGATCCGATACCGGCAGAATGCCCATCCGGATGCCGGATTTGGATTCCAGCCGCAGGATCACATAAAGAGCGCGGTCACGCAGGAACGGGAAGGTCTTTCCTTTATCCACAATGATCGGCATGGAAAGCGGACGGATCTCGCGCTTGAACCAGTCTGCGAGCATTTGCTGTTCATTCTGGGTTGCAGTGCGCATGGTGACCTGTTCCAGTCCTTCCTGCCGCAGTTCATGCATGATCTCGTGATAGACCGCATCTCTTGCGGGGGTGAGGGTGCGCACCTGCTCATAAATCGCCTGAAGCTGTTCCTTCGGCTTCATTTTGCTGATGGAATCTTTTTTCTTCGGATCTTCTGCTTGCTTCCGCAGCAAATTGCCGACTCTGACACGGAAAAATTCGTCCAGATTGCTCTGGAATATGGCAGTAAAGCCGAGCCGTTCCAGCAGGGGGTTGGATGTGCACTGTGCTTCTTCCAGAACCCGCTGATTGAACCGCAGCCAGGAAAGCTCTCTGTTTTCATAATAATCTGATTTCATATCATCACTCCTATCATGCGCGTATTTACCTTTATTATACCTTTTTTTTACAGATACGTCAAGCCTTCCAAAAGGAATCCCCGACAAATTGAATAATGGTTGATCCATTGTCCATTCATCGGGGCAGATTGCTATGCAATTGTGATGATTATACCTGCGAATGTGTATCCAGCCATGCGATGACATCGTCAGCGGTGGTGAAGCAAAGTCCGGTGCAGGTATCGGCACAGCCGTAATAAATGGCGATTCTGCCGGTTGCGGCATCGGTCAGACAGGCACAGGGGAATGTCACATTCGGGACATCCCCGACGCATTCATAGGTCTTTTGCGGACTGATGAGGTATTCTCTGCCGCGTTTCAATACCTTCCATGGCTCCTCTTTATCCAGCAAAGCAGCCGAAAAGCTATAAACAAAGCCGTTGCAGGATGTGAGCACGCCGTGATAAAACAGCAGCCAGCCGCGGTCTGTTTCGATCGGGACAGGTCCTGCACCGATCTTGGTCGATTCCCAGCCCATGCTCGGTGCCATGACATGCCGGTGTTTGCCCCAGAATGTCAGATCAGGGGACTGCGAAATATAAATATCACCAAACGGTGTGTGCCCGCTGTCTGAGGGACGGCTGAGCATCATATAGCGCCCCCCGATCTTTCGCGGAAACAGTACGCCGTTCCGGTTGAAGGGCAGGAATGCATTTTCCATCTGGCAGAAGGTCTTGAAGTCGAATGTATAAGCCATGCCGATGGTCGGTTTCCAGCCGTATGCATTGCACCATGTCACATAAAACCGGTCTTCGATCCAGACCACGCGGGGATCATATCCATATTGAAAATCCTGAATTTCGGGATCTGTTTTGACAAATGAGATGCGTTCCGGTTCAATATCCCAATGCAGACCGTCTTTGGAGAAACCCGCATGAAGCTGCATATTTCTTGCCTTGTCATCCACACGGAAAACACCCGCAAACCCGTCCTGATAAGGGACGACGGCACTATTGAAAATGCTGTTGGATACTTCGATCTGATCGCGTGCGATGACAGGATTTGCGTCATATCTCCAGATGATGTCCTTGCATCCGGCGGGTTTTTCCTGCCACGGGAGATTCGGGATTGCGCTGCCGTTGATGATTGTCACACTCATGCGTATAATCTACCTTTCTTCCGTGAGGATGTCACGGGAATTCTGGTTATATTATATCACAATCATGCGAAAAATTCAATCGTTATTGGTAAAATGACAGAAAATCATTCAGGCTTAAAGTTAATTTTGAGTTGTATAGATTATACAAATCCATACTTGAATAATATGATTCGTTCAAAGAACCGTCCGGCTGCATGAGATAATCGCCGCACCACAGCCCGAAAAATGACCATAATGCCTGATCGAGCTGCATCATTTCAGGATCGGGGAAGCTGCCGCATTCGCTGATGCCAAGCAGTTTTTTGCCCTCTGTGATGCGGGCAAGTGCGAAGAATTGTTCATAGCGGCTGCCAAATTGCATATCCGGCTGCAAATAGATATCGACCGAAGCAATGTCATAGGTATCTTTGGGCACCA
>DMBA01000181.1:6256-20695 GCA_003446315.1 Ruminococcus sp.
AGGCGCTCATAAACCAGCTCCCAGAGCTGCACATATGCATCCTGTCCGGCAGCGCCCCACCAATACCATCCGCCGCCTGCTTCATAAAGCGGCCGCCAGAGCACCGGGATATGCATATTCCGGAGTCGGGTCAGGGATTGTGCTGTTTCGTCGATATCCTGCAAAAGCAGCAGGGCTTCTTCCGATAAAATGCCGCGTTCATATTCGGTCTGCGCCTGTTCCGGTGTCAGCAGCGCGACCTTTTTCGGGTCTTTATGCCGCAGCGCATTGTGCAGATCAAAATCGGTATCATCTGCATAAACGGAGTCTGAACCGGGGGCATTCCAATGCCACATCAGCCCGACAATGCCGTTTGTATAGATGCTCCAGTCGATCGCATCATCAGTTTGCTGCCGGTCATCGGATGTGCCCAGCATGCTGAACCGGATCGCCGGAAGCTGCCCTGTGATCTGATAGATCAGGTTCAGCTCCTGATTTCCGGCATCGGCACAATATTGACCGGTGAGGATCTGTTTGCCCCAGTGCTGACACAAAAACGAATAGAGCTTCTGCGTTTCCGGCGAAGCCTGCGGATTGCACGGGGTCGGGTCAAGTGTATAGTTGAAATCATGCAGAGAAGTATCATCGCTGATCTCGATATAGTCAATATCCAGTGCACCCGATGTGCATTGCAGATGCAGCGTTTGTGCGCCGTCATCCAGAAAAATGCCGTAGCAGGTGATGCGGGTAAAATCATTGACATCCAGCGTAAAATCGGTGCACGCGGTATCTCCGGCGGATAACACCGCTTCTGCCGGCTGCGGTGCAGCAGCACAAATTGTGATCTTATAATGCTGTGCCGCATGGATTTGCAGCGGAATATCCAGTGTCTGCATATTTTGCAGCGTTCCGATATAACCGGCATCCGAATAACCGGCGCGTGCGGTCTGTATGCTGACCTGATCGGGCAGTTTGCAGCTCTCCGCTTCGATTTTTTCAAAGATCGGTTTTTGGCGGATCTCCGGGAGCGTCACTGCACGTTCTTCCGGAATCACTTCATCGGGAGCCAGTGCATTGCGGTCGGATGCCGTTCCTGCAAGAAAACTATAATTGCCGTAAGGATTCTGCTCCGGCGCAGGATTCTGTATGCCGGATGGGAAAAACAGGAAGCCGCATGCTGTTGCTGTTACAGATGCAGCCATGATTGTCCAGCGTCTGAATCCGCTGAAACGGGAACGATGATTCATTCGGCTGTCAGACAGTAAATACCGTCCGGGACAGTTTCAAAGCAGATGAAACCGTCCGCCTCCTTTCTGGATTCGTGTTCTTTTTCATTATGCCGGATGCGCAGCGGGACGGTCAGTTCGATCCGGCATGTGCCGCCGGATCTTGCGTGAATACGAGCAGAACAGAGTCTGCCGTTTTCCCATCTGGCATCCGCTTCAAATCCGCCGTATGTGCACAGACCGGTAAACGATCCGTTTTTCCATTCAGGCGGAAGTGCCGGCAGAAATGTGATGCCGTCTGCATCGGATTGCAGCAGCATCTCCGAAATGGCTGCGGCTGCACCAAAATTGCCGTCGATCTGGAACGGCGGGTGCAGACAGAACAGATTCGGACAGGTGGCATGCCGGAACATGCGGCAAAGCATTTTGTATGCAGATGCGCCGTCATGCAGCCGTGCATAAAGGTTGATGAGCCATGCACAGCTCCAGCCGGTATGTCCGCCGCCGTTTGTCAGCCGCCGCTGTAATGTGCGGGCTGCTGCTTCTGCGAGTGCCGGCGTTTTGCGCGGGGAGATCTGATGGGCTGGATGCAATGCAAAAAGCTGGGAAATATGCCGGTGTCCCGGTTCGGTTTCCTCGTGCCCGAATACCCATTCCATGATCTGCCCGTATTTGCCGGTCTGCGGTTGGGGCAGCAGGGGAAGCTGCTGTTCCAGAACGGTTGCAAGCGGGTCATGCAGGGAGAGCAGGCGATTTGCTTCCAGCACATCCTGATAAAGTGCGGTAATGATCTGGCTGTCCATTGCAGCCCCTTCGCAGAGACTGCCGGTCTGTCCGTTTGGCAGCCGGTATGTATTTTCCGGCGAGACACTTGGTGAAACCAGCAATCTGCCGGCAGGGTCAGTAATCAGAAAATCTGTGAAAAACAGCGCTGCATCATGCAGGATCTCATAGCATTCACGCAGAAATGCAAGATCTTGCGTGAAGCGGTAATGCTCCATGATGTGCAGGGAGAGCCATGCGCCGCCCATCGGCCAGAGCGTGGCAGGCATCCAGAGATCCTGCGGGGCAGTGTCGCCCCAGAGGTCTGTATTGTGATGGCAGCAAAACCCGCGGCAGCCATACATCTCCCGTGCTGTTTGTTTGCCGTTTTCATGGATTTTATGCAGCAGATCAAACAGCGGCATCTGGCATTCCGAGAGATTGCCGCAGCCTGCCAGCCAATAGTTCATTTCGGTATTGATATTGACCGTGAACCGGCAGCCCCACGCCGGCCACATTTTTTCATTCCAGATGCCCTGCAAATTCAGCGGCAGCGAACCGGCTCTGCTGCCCGCGATCATCAGATATCTGCCGAATGCAAAATAGATCGGGATCAGGGCAGAGACTGCGGCTTCCTGCTGTTCTTTGCAGCATTGGAGCAGACGGTCAGTCGGGATGCGATCCGGGGATATTGCTGCGGTGTCATCGCTGTCTGCGGAAACGGTTACCGCGACATTGCGCCAAAGTGCAGCATAATCCTGCAAATGTGCTTGCAGCAATGCATCATAGCCGGCTGCACAGGCATCGGCACAAAGCTGCGCTGCAATCGCACAAATATCCTGCTGCGGGTGATAATAACCGGTCTGCATGCAGCAAACCAGTGTTACATCGGTCGTTTGCCGGACAGAAAGCGCATTGCCGAATGAGCTGACCGATCCGTTCCGGGAAGCTGCACGCAAGACCGTACAAAAAGCAATCCCGTTTGTGCCGCCGGCGCAGCCTGCAAATACCAGTTTTTTGCCGTCAGCATCCTGTTCGATGCAGCAGCGGTCAAAGTCGTCATCCCGCCCGTCCATTTCGGCGGAGACAGAAAACGGCTGGCTTGCTGTCATGCGGATGACGATGCATTGCGCCGGATACGAAGCAAAGATCTCCCGCTTGAAACAAGCATCGCCGATGCGGAATGATACGGTATAAAGTGCATGTTCGAGATCCAGACTGCGGCGGTAATCCGAGACGGTGCCCGCCGGCAGATCTGTTTTCAGGGAGAGATCGCCCATTGGCTGATAATGCCGCATATTGGGCGGGCAGCCTTGCAGAAAGCGGAATGCTTCCTGTTCCGCTTTAGCGATCTGACCGTTTCGCAGCAATTGCCGCACATGCGGGAGATGGGCTTTGGCATCGGGATTGATGCGGCTGCGTGCACCGCCTGACCAGAGGGAATCCTCATTCAGACGAAGCAATTCACATTCCGGTTTGCCATAAAGCATGGCACCGAATCTGCCGGCACCGATCGGCAGCGCTTCTTCAAACTGTTCTGCCGGGTGCTGAAACCATAGCTGCATAGCGGCTCCTTTCGGTTCAGGCAGCAGGATCTGTTTTCATGCGTGCCTTGAGTGCATCAACGGCATCTGCGATCTGATTATCTTCTTCCTGTTCGGGATCATAAACGGAGAGCACATCCGGCTCCAGTCCCACGCCGTGATAGCAGGGGGTCACGCCTGTTTCGATGGTGGAAGTGGTGATGGTCAGACCGCCGCTGGACAGTGCAAAGGTGGTCTGCATGATGCCTTTGCCGTAAGATTTTTCACCGACCAGAATGGCATCTGCATAATCCCGCAGGACGCATGCAAACAGCTCCGAGGAGCTTGCGCTGTTCTGGTTCATCAGCACGGCATAGGGCATTTCTGTGCAGTTCGCATCAGAGGTGAGAATGGGCTGTTTTTCGCCGTTCCGGTTGACTGCGAAGGCAAGTTCGCCTTCCGGCAGCAGCGGATCGACCATTTTTTCCAGTGCCGATACAACGCCGCCGCCGTTATCACGCACATCAAACAGGAATGCTTTTGCGCCCTGTTTGAGCAGATCCTGCCGGGCGGTTTCAAACTGTGCCGGCGATACATTCCGGAATTTGGAGATGCGGATATAGCCGATCTTATCCGGCAGCATCTCACTGATAACGGTGACCTCATCGAGTTTCATGCGCATCAGCGAGAGTTTTTGCTCTTTACCGGTATCATGTTTTTTGATGCGCACCTGCACGGAAGTTCCGGCTTCTCCGTTGATGAGCGAGATCGCTTCCTGATAGCTTTCTTTTGCAGATACGCCTTCCACTTCCAGCAGAATATCTTCTTCTGCGATGCCGGCTTTTTCGGCAGAACCGCCTTCTGTCACGCCCACAATGATGACATTGCCTTCTTCATCCGGTCGCACAGAGATCCCGATGCCGGTATAAACGCCGGCATTGTTATCCTCATAGGCAGAAAGCTCTCTGTCGCTGCGATAAACGCTGTATTTATCGCCGAGCCCCGCAACATATCCGGAGAGCATGCCGTCCAGCACATCTTCTTCCGGCACATCCTGATAAAAAGCCTCGCGTACTTTCGCATCGAGTTCATCGAGCCGCTGATACTTTTCCGCAAGGCGGTCAACCTCTGTGACGGTCTGATTGAACTGCTTCCGGCTCATGGAAAGCGTGATGACAAATGTTGCAGCAGCCGTCAGTGCCATCAGGCTGACGACCGTTCCCAGGCTGATTTTCTTCTTTTGCATAGGACAACGGCATTCCTTTCTTTGTTCAGAAAAAACAGGGGGAGAGAAACACGGAAACGGCAAGAAGCGGATTGCTCCCTGCCGTTCGTTGTGATTCAGTAGAGGTAAGGCATCGGATCAACGAATGTACCGTCCACAATGACGCTGAAATGGAGATGCGGGCCGGTAGAATTACCGGTGGAACCGACATTTCCGATTTTTTCACCGACATTGATATGCTGTCCCTGTGAAACGCTGATCGCACTCAGATGCGCATACAGTGTGCAAAGACCGTTTCCGTGGTCGATCTGTACATAGTTGCCGTAACCGCCGTTATAGCCGTATTTTGCGGTGATAACGGTACCGGAAGCAGCAGCGCAGGCATTTGCGCCGTTGATCGCACGGCTGTAGCTGATGATATCAATGCCCTTATGGATTCTGCCCCAGCGCGGGCCGAACGGGCTGGAAATATCATAATATCCGGGAGCCGGCCATGCAAGCTGTCCGCCTCTGTATTCCGCATTCGGAGCCGGTGCCGCAGTTGTAGCAGCGGTTGTTGCGGGAGCAGGGGGTGCAGTCGTCGGCGCAGGGGTTGTCGGGGCAGGGGTAGCCTGAGTCGTCGGTGCAGCGGTGGTCACGACCGGTGCTGCTGTTGTCACGACCGGAGCAGCGGTTGTCGGACGCGCCGTTGTAGCAGCGGGTCTTGCAGTCGTTGCTGCGGGTCTTGCTGTTGTGACAACGGGTCTTGCTGTTGTGACAACGGGTCTTGCGGTGGTCACGACAGGAGCCTGTGTGGTTCTGACAGTCGTTGTTGTTGTAGTTGTTGTCGTGGTGGTACGGCGGGCAGCTTCTTCGCGTGCACGTCTTTCCTGTTCTTCTCTGAGACGCTGTGCTTCCTCAGCAGCCTTTCTTGCGGCTTCCAGGATCAATTCTTCTTCTTCTTCCTTCAGCGCCTGCAAATCGGATTCATTTGCAGCCAGCTCACCCTGTTTTTCGCTCTGCTGATTGATGAGGAGCTGCTTTGCGAGGTCAGTATCTTTGACAACGTCATTCAGCTCGGTTCTGGATGCAGAGAACTCATCCAGCAGCACCTGCATTTCGGTCTGCTTGAGGTTCAGTGCCTGCAAGCTCGCAGTCAGATCCTGCTGATTGTTATTCAGTTCCTTGATCTCATCGCGCAGCGAGTCGATCATATCGTCATCGTGCTTGGAAATGCGCTTGATGAGGTCGATCTTTGCAAGGACATCATAGAAACTGGTTGCGCCGACAAGTGCAGAGAGCACGCTGTCATTGCCGTGGACATAGAGTGTCCGGATACGGGTCTTGAATGCTTCCAGACCGTCATCTACAGCGAGCTGCTGCTCGTCGATCTGGATCTGGAGTGCATCAATTTCAAGCTGTTTCTGGTCAATATCCTGAAGGATGTTCTGAAGCTGGGTGTCGATCAGGAGCATTTTGCCGTTTATCAGATTGATTTCCTCGTTCAGTGTCTGCTCATAAGCGGCCTTCTTGTTGATGTCATCAGCAAGGGCGGCAAGCTCGATTTTCTTTTGGTCGATCTGTGCTTGTTTTTCTTTCTTTTCCGTTTCGATCTCAGCGAGTGTTTTTGCAGATGCGCTGATGCTTCTGTAGCTGTCATGATTCCATGCGAGTGTGCCGGCGGTGATGACAACAGCAGAAATCATAGCGATCGCCTTTGTAATATGATTGTTCATGATACATCATCCTTTACACATAACATGTTTTTGCTGCTTTTTACATATTTGCAGCGCGGTATTTGAGGTGAACACGGGTTGAAAGGACACTTCCGAATGCGCCGATCAGCGAACCGGCGATGACATAAGAAAGCATCACAATAATAGAGATTTTGCTGTATGGGATTACATTGCCGAGTCCGATCGTGCTGAGCACATCGAAGCGGCTGAGCAGATTCACAAGGCTGTCATAAGAGAACCATGTCAGAAGGGTTGCAAAAACGCCTGCCATAAATCCGTTGATCATACCCTCAATGAAGAACGGGAAGCGAATGAATGCTTTTGTTGCGCCGACGCTCTGCATAATGCTGATCTCGCGGCGGCGGGAGAACACGCTTGCGCGGGTGGTATTGGAGATAATCACCATAGAAACGATGAGCATTGCAACGATGATCGCAGATGCAACGATCGTGACAACACGGCGCGTTTCGGTGAGCAATTCGATGAAGGAATCCGGCGAACTGACGTATTCCACATCCGGGATCTGTTCGGTTGCACGGAGTGTTTCGTCCATGCGGGAGATATCGCTGACGCGGATCCGGTAGGCATCGGGCAGCGGATTGTCATTGCCGAGCGAATCAAACACTTCGGTATAATCGCTCATTTTATTTTTCAGATCATCAAATGCTTCTTCGCGGGTATAGAGGTCAACGGAGCCGATGTTATCCATTTTCTGGAGATATTCACCGATCTCGGAGACACGCTCCGGCGTTGTACCGTCGAGCAGATAAACAATGACCTCATTTTTGTCTTCGATCCCGCCGATGATGGAATTGATGTTGATATAGAACAGAACGGAAATACCGACGAGCAGGAGACTGACGAGCAGCACGCAGAACGATGCAAACGCCATAACGCGGTTTTTCCAGACATTGTCGAAGCCCTGTCCCACAAGATACCGAAAACTACTGAGCTTCAACTTCTGCGCCTCCAATCACTTCGTCAAACACGACTTCACCTTCACTGATATTGATAATTCTGCCGCCGAAATGGCGCACCATTTCATGTGCATGTGTGACCATCAGGATGGTCGTGCCGCAGGCATTGATGCCCTGCAGGAGCTCCACAAGCTCATAAGCAAGCTCCGGATCGACATTACCGGTCGGCTCATCGGCAATGAGGAGCGCCGGATCGTTGACCAATGCACGGGCGAGTGCACATCTTTGCTGTTCGCCGCCGGAGAGTTCACTCGGATAGCAGTCCGCTTTATCCTGCAATCCGACGAGCGACATCACATAAGGCACACGCTTCTGGATCTGCTTTTTCGGTGCGTCGATCACGCGGAGCACGAATGCGATATTCTCATAGACGGTCATGGTATCAATCAGGCGGTAATCCTGAAAGACGACCCCGATCGTTCTCCGGAATTCGGGCACCTTTCTTTTTTTCATTTTCGTCAGATCATAGCCATTGACATACACCTCGCCGCGATTTGCATCGAGTTCTTTCAGCAGGAGCTTAATCAATGTGCTTTTTCCGGCACCGGAGCGCCCGATGACGAATGCAAATTCGCCGTCTTCGACTTTCAGACTGACATCTGAGAGTGCTTCCACGCCGGTGCTTTCGTAGATGACGGAAACATTTTTCAGTTCAACCACACGGGAACCTCCTTTTGGATGTTTTTTGAACAGCGCTTTGCAGTAGATGCAAAGCAGAACGCTGTTCCGTCTTCCGATGGTAGAAAAGTAAATATTTTGAACATAGAAAGTGCCAAACGAAGCAGATCGTTTGGCACTCCCCAGTTACAAACAAAGCATTTGCTGCCTCATCCCGATCAGAACTTCACAGGACTTGCAGACAGATATTTTTTGACCATCAAAGCGATCTTGAAGATGATAGCGTGGTCGAATTCACGCAGGTCAAGACCGGTGAGCTTCTTGATCTTCTCGAGTCTGTACACCAAAGTGTTGCGGTGCACGAACAGTTTACGGGAAGTTTCAGAAACATTCAGATTATTTTCGAAGAAGCGCTGGATGGTAAACAGCGTTTCATGATCGAGGCTTTCGATGCTGCCGCGCTTAAAGACCTCATGCAGGAAGGTTTCGCAGAGGGTGGTCGGCAGGTGGTAGATCAGGCGGGCGATACCGAGGTTATCGTAGCTGACGATGACCTTATCCGTATCGAAGACCTTTCCGACTTCGAGTGCCATCTGGGCTTCCTTGAAGGAACGGGCGAGGTCTTTGACACCGATGACGCTGGTACCGATGCCGACATTGACGCGGGTATAGAACTCACTGGAAAGCGTATCTGCAATCGAGCGTGCGAGCTTTTCGAGGTCTTTGCTTTCGACTGTCGATTTGATTTCCTTGACCAGAACGATGTCTGTTTCCGTGATATTGAAAACAAAGTCCTTGCTTTTATCCGGGAACAGATTCTGAATGACATCATAAGCGGAGATGTCGTTTGCGGAAACGATGCGGATGAGGAACACAACGCGGCTGATCTCCGCATTGAAGTGGAGTTCACGCGCCTTGACGACAATATCACCGGGCAGAACATTATCGAGGACAACATTCTTGATGAAGTTATTGCGGTCATATTTTTCATCATAATACTGTTTGATGCTGGACATTGCGATTGCAAGGATATCAGCATACTTTGCAGCATTTTCATCGGTACCTTCCACGAACACTGCATAATCAGGTGTTGTGCGGACACCGAACGGCTTATAGGTATAGCCGTCGCGGATAAAGAGGTCACCTGACTCATTCATATCCATTGAAACGAACTCGTTCGTTGTGCCGACGCGGTTCGGATCGCTGCAAGCAATGATGGTTGCAGTTTCATCGACAACGCCGATGGTTGCGTGGATGGTATCGTGCATCTGGACGACAAGTCCCTGAAACGGTCTGTTAGACATAATCAAATTCCCTTCGCTTTCTTCATGATTTTTTGAATGGGGAGTGCCATGATTACAAGCAAGAGGGAAGTGCCGTTACAGCAGGATCGGCGTGACATGCAGACACAGTATATGCCTGCTGTGACCGAAACTATTACAGATTGTAACACATTTCCCTTGCTTAATTGTTACCAAACTATGAACAGAATGTTAATATTCTGTGAATTCGGGTAAAATTACCGATTTTCCTTGTAAAATTTACCGAATTTTGCATTTGGAAAGTCTCAGAAGCGTAACTTAAACGTTACAAACCGGTTACATTTTTTCAGGAGCTGTAACCTTCAATAGACCGAGCACATTGCCCAGCACCTGTCTTGCGGCATCGCAGAGCAGCAGACGCGCATCCCGCAGCTCCGCAGATTCGGCATCCCGCACCTTGCAGGAGTCATAGAACTTATGGAACTGTGCAGCCAGATCGACGGAATATTTTGTCAGTCTGGACGGGTCGAGCTGATTTGCAGCGGATGTGATCTCAGCGGGCAGCAGAGCGAGCTGACGGATCAATTCGCGCTCGGCGGGGGTGGAGAGCAGCTCTGTTTTTGCGGTATTTGCATCCGGAACAGCCACGCCTGCATCGGCGAGATTCCGGATCAGGCTGCAAATACGGGCATGTGCATACTGCACATAATAAACGGGATTTGAAGAAGATTTTTCTACAGCTAAGTCCAGATCAAACTCAAAATGCGAGTTTGCTTCACGCAGATTGAAGAAGAATCTTGCTGCATCCACCGGAATATCTTCCAGCAGTGTGACGAGTGTCAGTGCTTTTCCGCTTCGCTTGGACTGCTTGACCGGCTGACCGTCCCGCATTACGGCGACCATCTGCATGAGCACAACAGTCAGGCGGGATGCATCCACGCCGAGCGCAGTGAGTGCAGCTTTGAGGCGCGGCACATAGCCGTGATGGTCTGCGCCGAGAATATCAATTGCGCGGTTGAAGTTTCTGGTCACAAGTTTATTATAATGGTATGCGATATCCGGCACGACATAAGTCGGGATGCCGTTGGAACGGACGATGACAAAGTCCTTATCTGCGCCGAGTTCTTCTGCTTTGAACCACAGAGCGCCTTCTTTTTCATAGGTATAGCCGCTGTCTTTGAGCTGCTGAATGATCTGTGCGACGCTGCCGTTTGCGTGCAGCGTGCTTTCCGGGAACCATGTGTCATAGTGGATCCGGTATTGTGCGAGGTCATCCTGCAAGCCCTGAATATTCTTCGGAAGGGCGAAATCCACGAGTGCTTTTTTGCGGTCTTCCTCGGAAGCATCTGCAAAAGCATTGCCGTTTAAGTCATAGAAATTCTTCGCATGTGCGATGATATCCTGACCCAGATAGACATCTTCGGGCATCGGGAAATCTGCTGTGTTGCCGTTTTCGCCGTAAATACGCTTGCAGACATCTTCGAGATCGGCAGCAGACTGACAAACAGTCTGACCCTTTTCAGAGCAGATCTGCAAATACCGCAGAGAGAGCGATTTGCCGAATTTTTCGATCTGGTTGCCGGCATCGTTGATATAGAATTCACGTTCTGTCTCATAGCCGGCAGCCTGCAAAACGGAAGCGAGACAGTCGCCGATTGCGCCGCCGCGGGCATTTCCGACATGCATGGGGCCGGTCGGGTTCGCGGAAACGAATTCCACAAGCACCCGTTCGCCTGCACCGATATTGACCTTGCCGTAATCGCTGCCTTCCGCCTTGACATTGCGGATGACATCGGAATACCAGCGCTGAGCGAGATAAAAGTTCATGAAACCGGGGCCTGCGATCTCGACCTTTTCGAAGGAAGAATCCTGAAGATCGAGTGCACCTGCGATCGCTTCGGCGATCTTGCGCGGTGCCATATGCAGTGTTTTGGCAGAGACCATTGCGACATTTGCGGCGAAATCGCCGTGTGCGCGGTCAGCGGGAATTTCAATATTGAAGGCAGGCAGGGGTTCGGCACTGAATGTGCCGTCTGCGACGAGTCGTCCCATTGCCTCCAGAATCAGAGATTTTGCCTCATCGGCAGAAGCGGATATATGATTCAATGAGCAGCACTCCTTTCAGATTCGCGTTGTTTTGCCGCCTGACCGGTTTGTATCCAGCAGGCTGACATTCAGATCTATTGTATTGACAGCCGAATAAGTTTCACCGACATCCAGCATATAGCGCAGGCGAAGCGTTCCGCCTTTTTCGGTCAGATCGGCTGCGATTAGCGTGGTACAAAGCATCATTTCCATAGAACCGAGCATGGTTTTATAGCGCACAGGATGGGTTCTGCCGGGTTCCAGCACCATAACTGCCTCTGCAAAGCCGGTTTTATGGATGGTCACCAGATGCTCTGAGAGGACGGTAATGACAGTTTCGCCGACGGTATCGCCGGATTCATCGAGTTCGCGGTAAGCGATCTCAAAATGGTCGCTTTTCTTTTTGAAAAACGCAGTTGTGTTAAGATCGGAGATGTCTGTTTCGCTGTCGGCTTCCTGTGTGCTGTGGATGGAAAGCACGGCATTTTCAATGCGTTTTGTCAAACTCTTACCCCCTTATCAGAAAACGCGGTCGGAATGCTCGATCGCCTGTTCAATGAGCTTTTCGACGAGATAGGGATAGCGCATGCCGAGATCTGCCATCAGAGTCGGATAGGCAGCAGCTTCTGCAAGCTCCGGCATGGTGTTGACTTCTCCGAGCAGGATATCGCCGCGTTCGGTGCAGTAGAGGTCAAACAGCGCGAGCGACTGACATTCGAGCGCACAATAAGCATTGATTGCGAGCTCCCGCATGATGCGTGCGGTATCGTCATCGAGGTCTGCCGGCACGATGATCTGTTTCTTGTCATCCTTTTTCAGTTCGCCGACAAACGATGCAAACGGCAGATCATATCCGAACACACCGACACGGAATTCTCTGCCTTCGACCAGTTCCTCTGCGAGCACGGAACTGTCACGGGTAAACGCACGCTTGACAAGTGCGGCAAGCTGTTCCCGGTTGACGGCAACGCCGGATGCATTTGAGGAATCGCTGCACGAGGGCTTGACATAGATCGGATAATCGAGTTTTTCGATGATACGGTCATATTCATGTTCCAGACGGTTCAGGTTCCGGCGGGAGACAGATACCCACCGCGGCATCGGGATCCCGGCAGCGGTCAGCAGGGTATGGGTCAGGGATTTGTTCCGACAGACCGCAGATCCGCAGACATTATTGCCGACATACGGGATACCGGACAGCTCACAAAGCCCCTGAATGGTACCGTCTTCGCCGTAAATGCCCTGCAGCAGCGGGAAGATCACATCAATGCGCTTGAGTGTATAGTGTCCGTCATCGAGGATGAGAATGCCGTTATGGGCAGGATCGGGGGAGAGGACTGCGGGTGTGCAGTCGGGATTCTCCACCCATTTTCCGGTTGCGATCTCGTCATAATCGCCGGGAAAATAGAGCCATCTGCCTTTTTTATTGATACCGACCGGTACGATCTCATATTTTTCGGTATTCAGCACGCGCAGAATGGAAGCAGCGGAAACCAGAGAAGCCTGATATTCACCTGAAACGCCGCCGAATAAAACAAGCAGTCGGATTCTTGCCATGAAAAACGCCCCTTTCGTGTTATTTAATTTGCGTCATTAAAGTTGGAATCTATCGTGATTTGGGCATTTTGCCATTTGTGCATAATTCCGGCTGTGTTGCGAAGAAACCAATGAAAAACGCTGAACGGATGAAAAAACTGCGTGAACACGAAAAACCCGTGCATCTTTGTCAGTTTTTCCGTCTTTCTCTATTTTAGCATACTTCACAAAAAAATGCAAGTGGTTTTTTGCAAAATCACAGATTTTTTTTTGAAAATTTCGGGAAGCGGGGATTTTGCGGGGAAACTTCTCGTTTTTTTTACCAAATCGGCGGATGGATGCTGCTGTGCACGCGGAATGATTTTGTGATTTGCAGAACTTTGCACAATAGAATTGCAATTTCCCGCTGTTTGTGCTATAATAATGAGTATAGGCAAAGATCCAACCTGATACGGAGGAAGAAAATGGACATTCTCAAACAAATTGCAGATGAACTGAAATTGCGTCAGACACAGGTGGAAGCGGCTGTTGCGCTGCTCGATGACGGCAAGACCGTCCCGTTTATTGCGCGTTACCGCAAGGAACAGACCGGCTCTCTCGATGACCAGACGCTGCATACACTCAGCGACAGACTCAATTATCTGCGGAAACTCGAAGAACGCAAGCAGGAGATCTGTGATGCGATCGCGGCACAGGAAAAACTGACACCGGAACTGGAAAAAGCCATCTCCGCTGCCCAGACCCTCGTGGAAGCCGAAGACTTGTATCGTCCGTTCAAGCAGAAGCGGAAGACCAAAGCATCTGTTGCAAAAGCACGCGGTTTGCAGCCGCTTGCCGATCTGCTCATGGCACAGGATCACAAGACCGATCCTGAAAAGGAAGCAGAAGTATTTGTGAATGAAGAACTGGAAGTGCCGGATACAGCCGCTGCACTTTCCGGTGCATCGGATATCATTGCAGAAACGGTTTCGGATGATGCTGACCTCAGAAAGCGTCTGCGCAATGTGCTCTCTCTGCGCGGCAGCCTGACGGTCAAGGCAGTTGATCCCGATGAGGACAGCGTTTACCGCAATTATTATGACCACAGCGAACCGGTTGAGCGTGCCGCAAAGCACCGGATCCTCGCAGTCAACCGCGGTGAAAAGGAAGGTTATCTGAAAGTGACAATCACGATGCCGGAAGGACTCGGTGAGCAGATCGTCACCAAAACATATGTGAAAAATCAAAGCCCTTCCGGTCAGATCGTGGAAGCGGCAGCACTGGAAGCGTATAAAAAATCGCTGCTCCCCGCAGTACAGCGGGAAGTGCGTGCAGCATTGACGGAAGCTGCCTCGGAACAGGCAATTACCGTTTTTGCATCGAATCTGCGGCAATTGCTGCTCCAGCCGCCCATGAAAGGCATGATTACACTGGGGCTTGATCCCGGTTTCCGTACCGGATGTAAGGTCGCAGTCGTGGATCCCACCGGCAAGGTGCTTGCAACGGATGTCGTTTACATCACCGCAAACTCTGCGCAGGCAGTTGCGGGCGG
>DMBA01000181.1:20799-21818 GCA_003446315.1 Ruminococcus sp.
ATCGGAAACGGCACGGCTTCCAGAGAATCCGAACAGATCGTTGCGGAGATCCTGCGGGAACTGCCGGAGCTGAAAGCGGCTTATATGGTCGTCAGTGAGGCAGGTGCTTCCGTTTATTCTGCATCCAAGCTCGCAGCAGAGGAATTTCCGGATTATGATGTCGCACTCAGAAGCGCCGTATCCATTGCAAGAAGATTGCAGGATCCGCTTGCAGAGCTGGTCAAGATCGAGCCGAAAGCGATCGGTGTGGGCGAATATCAGCATGATATGCCGCCTGCAAGACTCTCCGAATCGCTGACGGGCGTTGTGGAAGACTGCGTGAATGCGGTCGGCGTTGACCTGAACACCGCTTCCGGTTCGCTGCTCTCGTATATTTCCGGTATCCATTCCGGCATTGCACATAATATTGTTGCATACCGCGAGGAAAACGGCAGATTCACCGGCAGACGCGAACTGCTGAAAGTCCCGAAGCTGGGTGCAAAGGCATATGAGCTTTGTGCGGGCTTCCTGCGCGTGCGGGACGGCAAAAATCCGCTGGATAATACCGGCGTGCATCCGGAAAGCTATAAGGCGGCAGAGGGACTGCTGAAAATCTGCGGCTATACCCTGAAAGATATCGGCGGCGATCTGAGCGAACTGAGCAGGATCGCAGAGGAAAAAACATATGCTGCACTGAGTGCGGAACTGGGTGTCGGTGAGCCGACTTTGCGCGATATTGTCAAGGAATTGCAGAAGCCCGGCAGAGATCCCCGTGACGAACTGCCCAAGCCCCTTATGCGCAGCGGCGATGTCATGACCATCGAAGATCTCAAATCCGGCATGGAGCTGATCGGCACTGTCCGCAATATCATTGATTTCGGTGCATTTGTCGATATCGGCGTGCATGAGGACGGTCTGGTGCATGTTTCACAGCTCTCCAACCGTTTCATCAAGCATCCGCTGGATGCCGTCAAAGTCGGGCAGATCGTCCGTGTGCGCGTGCTGGAAGCAGATCCCAAACGCAAGCGCATCAGCCTGAC
>DMBA01000181.1:21951-25255 GCA_003446315.1 Ruminococcus sp.
GAATCGGATGATCTGAGATTTGTCAATTGTATCGCAATGAAGCAGAAACCATGAATTTGATAGGAGAACGCATATGAAAGGATTCCTGAAAGCGATCGCAGTCTTCCTTGGCATCATCGTCGGGCTGCTTGCAGCGGCGGTTCTGATATGGGCAGTCATCAGATTCTGTTACAGCAGGGCACCGATCGGCGGGATCAGTGAAGAAATGTATGCCGATATCAACGACACAAAACAATGGATCAGCATTTACGGCAAGGATAAGGATGCACCTGTTCTGCTGTATCTGCATGATACGCCGTGTTCATCGAACAGTAATATCGACTGGCTCTGTCTGCGCAGATTCTCAAAGGATTATATCGTGGTCAACTGGGATCAGCGCGGCTGCGGAAAGAATTATCCGGATTATGCCCTGCAAAGTCCGGTGACCACAGAACAGATCGTTTCGGATGCCGAAGCGATGACCGATTTCCTCTGCGATCATCTCGGGCGTGAGAAGATCACGCTGCTTGGTCTTGCAGGGGGTGCAACGCTTGGATGCCATCTTGCGCTGGAGCATCCGGAGAAATATGATGCGGTGGTTTCCATCGCCCTTTCGCCTGATTTCGACCGCAGTGCAGAACTGTTCAAGCAGGATATCATGGAAGCTGCGAAGAATGATCCGGAATATGACGCGCTCGCACATTCATTCGATCCGACTGTGCATACAAGAGAGCAGGCTGACATCGCATTCAAGCTGGAAATCCACTATCACAGAGCAGATGATCTTGCAAATGAATCGGATGTCAGCGTGCTGAAAACGGTGCTGTTCAATCCTTATTTTTTGCCGCATCAACTGATTTCGAGTATATTCGATACGGATTATTATCAGTATCTGAAACAGATCGCACCGGCGCAGTATCCGGTGCTGAAACCGATTGAAGTCAAAGACCGCACGGAATATCAGGTGCCGTTTTATCTGGCAGAAGGCACAAAGGACTATACACAGTACGGCAATGTGGATCTTGCAACAGCATATTATGCGCAGGTCACAGCACCGGATAAGGATATCCTCTATGTGGAAGGCAAGCATGCTTCTCCGATGCTGCAATCGAAAAAGCTGGCGGCGTTTCTCCATGAGATCGCACAGAAGAACGGATAAAGGGGGCTTTGTATATGCCGGAAAAAACAGCGCTGCTCGTCATTGATATGCAGAATGACTACCTCAAAGACGGCAGAAAACCCATGTTTTCTTATGATACCGATGCACTGACTGCCAATGTCAACCGTGCGATCCGCAGCTATCAGAAGCAGGGGGCGGATATCATCTATATTGCGCAGGTGTTTCAGAATCTGCCGACGAACCGTCTGCTGATCGGGTTTACCATCAAGGGAACAGAAGGCGCAGCCCTTTATGACGATATGGCGCGTGTCTCGGAGCTTTACTTTGAGAAGTATTTTTCCGATGCCTATACCTGCGCGGCGTTCCGGCAGCATATGCAGAAGGAAGGCTATACAAAGGTCGTGCTGTGCGGATTGGATGAATGCGGATGCGTCGGGGCAACTGCAAAAGGCGCTGCAAAGAACGGTGTGCAGGTCATCATGCTCGAAGACTGCATCGGCAGACGCTTCCCCGATGCGAAAGTGCAGAAGATGCGCAAAAAACTCAAAACATACGGCGTTGTTTATCAGACGCTTGCAGAATAAAGAGAGGAGCATTTGGACTATGGTCTATGTAACCGGCGATACGCACGGTGATTTCTCACGGTTCCAGAATGCAATGCTGAAAAAAGCCGGTGCAAATGATATTGTGATCGTGTGCGGCGATTTCGGCTTCTTCTGGGACGATTCCAAAAAAGAACAGAAATTCCGCAAAAAACTGACGGAGCTGAAATATACCGTTGCGTTTGTGGACGGCTGCCACGAGAATTATGATATGCTGGAAAAATATCCGGCAACGGACTGGAACGGCGGCAAAGCATGCGTCATTGCACCGAATCTCGTGCATTTGCTGCGCGGCGAGATCTATTCGCTCTGCGGCAAAACCTTCTTCACGTTCGGCGGCGGGCACAGTCAGGATTTTGAATTCCGTACCGCCGAAAACTGGTGGGAACAGGAACAGCCGACTTATGAGGAGATCCTGCATGCAGCGAAAAATCTCAAGGCACACGGCAATGCAGTCGATTACATCATCACGCATGAGCCGCCGGCATCGCTGAAAGACTGTCTGCGCGTGGATGTGATGCAGCGGCTGGAAGTGCATGCGTTTTTCGAAGACCTCACCACCATCTGCGATTTTCAGCAGTGGTATTTCGGCAAATGCCACCTCAATCGCTATGTGCCGCTGAAATATTATGCGGTATTTGATGAGATCTATCCGCTGCGGGATACCCACGGCAAAGCGATCACGGCAAAGCGGGAACAAAGTGCCGATGCTGCGCCCTCTGCGGAAGAAGCATAAGCGTTATGCAGCGGAAAAAGCAGAAAGGAGCAGGCTTATGGGGCATATGTGGCTGATGCCGATTTGGGGGATCACGGTGCCGGAATCGGACAACACCCTTGGTGAGATCGCCGCAGAGCAGATCGAGCACGGACAGGAAGCGCTCGAACAGACCACCGGTCTGCTGACGGGGCTTTGGCAGAAGTTTCTGGATTTTCTGCCGACCCTTCTGATCGCACTCATCATTTTCCTGATCGGAATGGTCATTGCGCGGCTCATCGACCGCGTCATCGGGCATACACTGAAAAAAGCGAAGGCAGATCCGACTGCGACCGGTTTCGGGCATTCGCTCGTGCGCATTCTGCTTTATACGGTGCTCATCATTATCTGTCTTTCGGTGCTGGGTGTGCCGATGGCTTCGATCATCACGGTGGTGGGCGCTGCCGGTGTGACGATCGGACTTGCACTGCAAAACAGCCTTTCCAATCTCGCCGGCGGATTTGTATTGCTGTTTGCAAAGCCTTTTCAGGCAGGGGATTATATCATCACGAACGGTGAGGAAGGTTATGTGGAGCAGATCAATATTCTCTATACCCAGCTTCTGACCCGCGATCACAGAAAGATCTATCTGCCGAACAGTGTGGTATCAGGCGGCGCAGTTGTGAATCTCTCGCAGAAAGGAACATTGCGCATCGCCGTTCCGCTGACTGTTTCTTATGACGCAAATCTGGATCGGGTGCGGACGGTGCTGCTGGAATCGGTCGGGCATCTGAAATGTATTTTGCATAAGCCTGCACCGATGGTTTCTGTGACGGAACTCGGCGACAGCGGTGTGCATCTTTCGGTACTGGTGTGGGTCGATCAGGCAGATTATTTTGCAGCGCCTTC
>DMBA01000334.1 GCA_003446315.1 Ruminococcus sp.
CACCGGAAGCCCTTTCCATTATAAAAATACCCGTATAAAAAAGTGATTCAAACGAACTCACAGCCATGCAAGTTTCCGCAGCATGCAGACAACATCCGTTGAGGAAAGTCCTGCTGCACCGTCAACATCGGCAAGATCCTGTCCGTGATCCGGAATGACCGCATCCGGATCTTCCGAGATGAAACGGGACACCAGCACCGCATCTCCGACATCCGCAGAACCGTCACAGTTTGCATCGCCCTCTCCGCCTGTCACGGTGACCGGAATCTTGACTTCCTGCTCATAATGACCGGTATCCGGATCATAATGATCTCTGAGGATCAGATTTGTCTGACCGCCCTTCAAGCCTTTCACGGTTACGGTCTGCAAGCCGTCATAAGTAAAGGATGCGATCGTGTCATCTTCCAGTGCAACATATACATCTACCGGCTCATGACCGACATTCTGCACTGGCTGATAGCACATCTCCACAATATCCGATTCACCCGGATCAAGATCCAGTTTCCACTGATATGTGGTGAACCATGCACAAACATGCGAGAAATTATAGCCTGTTGTCGTTGAGGTATACTCCGGTTCCGTCTGAAGATACTCATCGGTTCCCGTTGTGATCTGCGTTGTCTCTGTTTCTATGTCCTCATATTCTGTCATCGTAGATGTCGTGATATTATAATCCGGCGGGCAGCAGTGCATGGTATCCCATGTGACGACTGTCGTTTCCGCAATCGGCATCTCCGGTGTTTCTGTATCATTTTCCGCTGCAAAAGCCGGGATTGTTCCGAGTACAGCAAGCATTGCTGCACAAATCATTGCATAATACTTTTTCATAACAATTCTCCTCTTCTTAACGGTACCGTTCAAGAACAGTCCGCAATGCATTCATTTTTTCCTCGAAGACTGTATCCGTCCATTCGCAGACATTCGTTTGCCCGAATTCGGAAGATGCCATCGCCTCGTTGTAAATGTTCCGGACATCACGCGGAATGCGGGGGCTGACAATGACCTCTTCACAAAACCATTGTGCGCCGGAAGGTTCCCGATGAAATTCGAATATCGTGTTCAGTTCTTCCATATTCACACCGTAATGCGGATAATGGGGCGTGTCGATCTGTATGTATTCTTCTGCCGTAAGTGTCGGCAGCCCTAAGAATGCTCTGAACAACGCAAGATTTCGGATTCCGTCCAGATCTTCGCTGCTGATGACGCAGTCTATATCATTTTCATCAATTCCATTCCCGCGCCACCATTCCTCGTGTCCGAACACGATTCTGTCAATGTTTGCACGATCCAGTTCTTCTGTTGTCAGTTCTGTTTCAACAGCATGATAATAATGCCGGTAAAGGATAAAGTAATCAATCAGTGTCACATCGCCGTCTTTGTCCAGATCACCGAGCAAATACGGCTGTGTATACGTTGTTTTCTCCCAATAGCGTGTGATACTGACAGTTGTTTCCCGCGGACGTTCTATGGTGGTTTCATCCGGTTCGGTTGTGCCCGCCGGCGGGGGAACTGCCGTAAAGTAGCCGATTGATGTTGAAGTTGCCGGATAGGTTTCGGTCGGCACCTCGATCGGATCCGTTGTTGTCACCATCGGACGGGTCGCATGCCGGGATGTTGTTGTAATTGCCGGACGGGTCAGATACCGGGACGTTGTTGCAGCCGTCGGGCGGGTCAGGCGCTGCGGAGCAGTTGTCGTTTGCCGCGGAACCGTCACAGTTCCGGTGGGGGATGGAACTGTGACTTGTTCGGCAGGCTCTCCGGCTGCAGTCGTTGCGGTTGTGTTCACAGTGACAGTCTGTGCCGTTGCACTTGTCACAGCAGTACCGACCGCTGTAACATAATCAGTTGTGCTGTCCGCCGCAGCATATGAGGTGAGAATTGCTGCTTCGGTGCCTGCAACGGTGCTGTGTGTCGGCTGTGTCAAATCGGACTCCTGCATTTCAGAGACAGACGGCTCCTGCTCACTGCTGACCATAGTCCAGTCATCCGAGACAGGATGCAGATTCAGGAAACCAACCGCCAGCGCAAAGCATGCGGCTGCGCTTGCACACAATGCCATGATCTGGTGTTTGCTTTGGAAAAATGGCTTTTTCCGCTGGGTTTCTGCTTGTTGTTCAAATTCCATCTGTTTTCCTGGATCAGAAGAAACGTGCATGACCGGTACAGCAGCATTCTGATTTTCGGATTCGTCATCCAGCGCACGCTGCACATATTTTTCCTGCACTTCTCCCAATGCTTCCATGAAATCAATCGGCTTCAAAGGAACCCCTCCTTTCTCAGATGTGCATTCAGTTTTTGTCTGGTACGAAACAGGGAAAGTTTGACGGCGCTTTGGCTCATGTTATTTTTTTCGGCGATTGTCTGGATGGATTCTGCCAAATAATAACGCTGCATGAACACTTTCTGGTTTCTCGGGGGGAGTGTATCCAGAAAATGTTCCAAAGCCTGCGTCAGCTCACGCTGTTCCACAACAGCACTCACATTTTCATCTGATGCCAAGGTTTCCTGAAGCTCATCCAAAGCCTCTGCAAATTGCGTTCCGCCGCGTTTTTGTGCGGTTTGTGCCCGATATTTGCTGATTGCAATCCGGCGGGTAATGGTGACGAGATACGCACGGAGACTGTTCGGATGCTGCGGCGGAATTGTTTCCCACACCTTCAAAAGCGTGTCGCTGACGCATTCTTCTGTATCTTCATTGCTTTTCAGAATATCCTTCGCCAAGCGGAAACACAGCTTTCCGTAATGTGTTTCAATTTCGCGCAGTGCTGATTCATCGCGCTTCTGCAGCAGCGAGATGATCGCATTTTCACGCTGTTCATCCATGTGCATCCCCCCATCCTGTATACTGGGACGAAAAAAGGAAAACCTTGGTTACACCTTTTTTCAAAAAAATTTTTTCTTCCTGATTATATCACAAGATGTGCAGGGTGTCAATTCGTGAACGCTTTATAATTGTATATTTGTGCAAAATGTAGATATTCTACACAAAAGTTAAAGATTGCTACACCTTGTTTTTAGCTATTTGGATGAATTGCAAAAAAATCCCGATTTTTTCTGTAACATTTTCGGCGGGTATCTCGATTGCATAAGTGTGGACGGAATTGTTCCAAAAGAACAACCACATGAAAAATATAATACTACATTGGAGGAAAAAATTATGAAAC
>DMBA01000306.1 GCA_003446315.1 Ruminococcus sp.
TTGACGGTGAATTCAATGTCGTGACCTTTACCGATGCGATCAAGTATCAGAAGGAGAAGCTGGGCGAGGAATATCAGCTCGTAGGAGAAACGGTTCAGATAGAACGCGCTGATGAAAGCGGCGATGTAAATGTCAGCGGCAGCGTTGATGTCAGTGATGCCGTTCTGCTCTCCCGCTTCTGTGCAGAGGATTCGGAAGCTGTCATTTCCGATGAAGGCATAGAAAATGCCGATGCGAACAAAGACGGTCAGATCAACCTTGACGATACTGTAACGATTCTCCGCAAAATTGCACTGCTTGAATGATATCATCCCCACACTGAAAACCGCCCGGTCTGTCTCAGCACAGGCCGGGCGGCAGTTTTTCGGAATAGTCTGTTTTAATCTGTATGCGCGAATTATTCAGGAAATATCTGTGTATGAAAAAGATTTGCTATTTCAATCAAAATATGTTACAATAAAAGCAGAAGATTTTTTTGAAAAAGCTGTCAGTTTTTCATTTCTTTGTCGTCATAATAGGTGAAGGCAAAGATGCAAAGGCGGTGATTTGCCATAAACGACGAAAGAATTCTTTTGATGTTGATATGTCCGGAGAAGGAAAAGCGGTTATGGTTCGGAACGCGCAGATAATTGACGGGCAGTTCATTGTAGTACTTCTTGCGTTACAGAACGAAGCGGGACAGCAGACAGCATACAGTGTCAGGGGCTTTGATCTCATTGCTGTGCCGAAGGAATACGGGATTACGCCGGAAAAGTGTACTCCGTATACGGTAAACACAGACCAGAGTGGCTTATATGAATGGTTCATGAGCAACCATCTGAATAATATCACAATCACCGGTTATCTGTAGTTGTGACGATTGAAAAAGGGGGTTATCTTATGAAAAAGATGCTGAATAAGCTTGCAGCGGGCATTCTTTCCGGATTGCTTGCATGCAGTGCGGTCTGCCCGATTTATGCCAATGCGTATGATCTTTTGGAGCATCAGACCGTTGAAACAAACGATCTCGAAGCACCGGTGGCCGATGTCAGTACAACACAGTGGGGAATCGCCGTCCGGATCAGCGGCGGTCTGGAAAATGAAATTACACTCGGAAGCTATACGCTAAAAATGCGGGAAGAACCGGCTCCGGAGACCGCATACGATTCAAAGGTGATCTATGCATATCCCGTTGCAGAATACGCAGAACGGCTTCATATGAGCATAAAGGAAGACTTTGGTAAGGACCTTGCCGCTTATGATACCTATTACGGCAGTCTTCCGGTCATGCCGCATGAAGAAATCACAAATGACATCTATATTCTTGACCGCGCCCGCTGGAACAGTACGCTCTGCAATGCCGAAAGTATTGAGCAGACGCAGATCAACCTGATCAGCCGCATTGAAGCAGCGTCAGAGATCGAGTTTGTCGGATACGGAGTTCAGGTAATCCAGTGCTCTGATCTGCACGGAATGATGATTCTTGTAACGGCAGATGATACGGATGAAGTCAGAGAGATCCTGAATTCCGACCCGCGTTTTTCCATGACAGACGCTGGCGCAACTTTGTCCGGAGATCATACGTTTTATCTGAACTGGGTCAACAGTGACGAGAATATATGGAGCTGGGAGGCTTTTCTGGACGCTTACCATACACTAAAAGATAATAAAGCACTGAAGAGTGCTGAACTGAGCGGCGGTCATATTTCAAACTATTGTTCCAACTGCACATTCGGGTATGAGATTGCTGCGGAAAGTCCAAAACTTTCGATGGCCAGCCGTGTAGAAGCATATGTTGAAATGCACGAACTTCCGGTGTTGTATACAAGTAGAGATATGCATAACCCAACAAGGGATTTCCTGACCGTCATCTGCGATGAAGAACATGCAGATGCAGTCCGTACCGAACTGGCAGATTATGTAAAAAACACGCTGCACGATAACTTCCCAGACGATGTATTTGTTGTCCAGACGGAAAAGGATATTCAGCTTGAGGAGACATTGAGAGCGTTTATTGCTGATCGCGGGATCTGCGCGACAGTGACTTTGGACGCGCTTTCCGGTAATATGATCTCGGTCTATTTCAGTTATCGGGCATATGACAGCACGACAGACAGCTATCGCGGTATGGATGAACTGAAAGCATATCTGAAAACGATCCATGTTAATGTTGCCGGCAGGGAAGCAGGCGAATATGATCAGACAGTAATGCTGATGTGGGAAGAAGGTCTGATCGGAACAATCGCTGAGCCGCTGCGCGGTGATATCAACAATGACGGAAAAATCAATGCACTGGATGCACAGCTTGTCCTGAACAACGCACTTGACCTGATGCTTGAAAACAATGCCGAGATGCTTGTCGGCGGAGACATTGACGGCGACGGCGAGGTCACATCGCTGGACGCGCAGTATATCCTGCTGTTCTATCTGCATAATGATGTGCTGGAAGAAATGACCATGTGGAGCGATATACTCGCAATATGAGATATCATGACCGCCGATACCGACGGCGACGGTGATCTCACACCGGATGATGTCGTCATGATCCTGAGAAAAATCGCAAGACTTGCATAATGAGAAGCCGCCCGGTCTGCCGAAAAAGCACAGGCCGGGCGGTTTGTTGCTGATTCTATGTTTGATATCGGCGAAAAAGCTGAGTATACTGCAGCATCGGAAGTAAACAGGCGCAGTCAGTCGAAAAAACGGCTGGCTGCTTTTCTTTTTCAGCACAGCGGTTCTTATACAGCAAAGGTAACAATATTGAAAAAACCTCAGAACTATGCTATACTGAAAGAGAAAAAATATTTCTTCCGAAGTGAAATTTTTCCTTTAATATGTCGTTCTTATCTATAGAAAGGCAAAACGCAAAGGCGGTGATTGCCATAGAAGACAAAAGAATTCTTTTGATGCTGAATAACAGAGATGAGCAGGCACTTGCGGCAACCACAGCCAAATACGGAGCGCTCTGCCGGTCTGTTGCACGCGATATTCTCGGAGACGAGCAGGATGCTGAGAAATGCATCAACGACGCACTGCTGGCGGTCTGGAATGCCATTCCGCCTGCACAGCCCGAAAACTATCGTGCATATCTGTTGAAGTTGCTTCGCAATATTTCGCTGGATCGGTATAAAACGAAGCATCGTGACAAGCGCGGCAGCGGTCAGTATGCAGAAGCATTGGATGAACTGGCAGAGTTCCTTCCCGGCACACAAAATACTGAGGATACAGTTGAACAGCGCGAGATGCTGGATGCAGTAGCGCGTTTTCTGAGAACTCTGCCCCAGACGCAAAGCAACCTGTTTGTCCGGCGATACTGGCGCTTTTCATCACTTGATGATCTGGCGCATGATTACGGCATGACCGTCAATCATGTACGGGTTACATTAACGCGCCTGCGGAAGCGGCTGCAAAAGTACCTGAAGAAGGAGGGGTTGCTGTGAGTCCGGAAGAATTTATCCAGATGATGAACGAACTTTCTGATGATATCATCGAAGCGGCAAATACGCCCCCTGTCAGGAAAAATATAAAGATCCGGTACATTATTCCGGCTGCTGCTGCCTGCATTGTAATACTGATTGCGGCAGTGATATATCCAAAGCTGAAAACGCAAACGCCCGCGATCCTTCCCGAAACCGCTTATACAGATGAAACGACCGTTGCACCGGCGCAGACGGATACACAGACTGCACCGGAACAGACAGACGCTTCTGCGGTCAGCGAGACAACTCATATCCGCTCCGAATCTGCCGTGCAGACGACTGGAACAACCGTCCGGACTTCCGTTACAACAGCGACCGGTACTGCGCAAACTTCTGCGACTGTGACCACCCGCGTAACGGCAGTAGGTACGGCTCATACCGCCGAGACGGGAACTTCCCGCACAACATCGCGCACACGCATCACACAAACAACCAAGCAAACAGCCGTCACGACACGCAGAACGACTGCCCGGACGACAGAAACACGCAGTACAACGACAAGGCGGACAACAGCGCAGACTACGCAAACCACGCCGGCTCAGACAACAGGTTTCGCAGAAGAAGAATGTACAACAACGTGGTTTGATACGACAGCTGTTTATTCGTTTGAAACGACAAGGATGCATGATTCTGTCAGTGTTCCGGTGTTCCGGAGTGAAACGGAATTCTATACGCCTGAAAATCACGGCGGACGGGGCTGGCCCGGAGCGGTGAAAGCGAAATGCACATTCCTGTCAGATGATGAGCTTCAATACTGGCGGGATACCGGTGTCATTCCGTTTGATACAGACCTTTCTGCCTATGATCTGATCCGCGTCTATATGGACGGAGAAGGGCAAAAAGCTGCTGTAACCGGCGGTACAATACAAAACGGGCGGCTTACCCTTTGGGTACGGTATGTGACGAATCCGGATGAACAAAGGCATTCGTTCGGTGTCCGTGTGACAAATATCGTTGCCGTTCCGAAAGAATACAATGCGCCGCTATTGGAATTATCGGTAAGCCGATCGGGAATGAAGGGCGAAAGCGAGTTTGAAAATCTGCTTGCGGCACATCCGAATGATATGATCATCGAAATCTACTGACGGCTGTGAATGAAAAAGGAGGTTATCTTATGAAAAAGAAAATGAGAATGGCAGCGATGCTGACCTGTGCGGCGATGCTTTGCAGCGGAATGCCGGCGGTGCAGGTGCAGGCTGCGAAACAAAAAGATGTGTCCGATCTGTACTATTTCGGATTGGCAGACGGCGAGATGTTCCGTGATATGGAAATCGTCGATGACAAGGGAATGCTGCAATGGATCGTGACCGGAGAGGGCTATGGCACGAAAGACACGCCCTATTATGTCTGCACCTATCATCTGGATAGAGATTTTACGCGCAATGTTCAGGATGCAGATTCCGGAGAAATCAAGCAGGAAACATATCATGTTTCCCGACAGATGCTCTATGTGGTCGTTCCGCGTCAGAATTATCTCCGCTTTGAGCTGCGAAATGATATTGACGAAGAAACCGCATCTGCACAGGCGGCTGCGATTGTATCGGGATATGATGAGAATGCAAGACTTTACTGGGATTCGGATAATCCGAACATCAGAGCTTGCGACATTTTGATGCCTGATCATACGGGCTCTGCGGAGATCTCGGAAGCAATCATGAACGAACTGAATGATGCCGGTTTGATTTCTGCTTTCTACACATGGGGACAGTCTGCGCTTTTCCATGAGGTTGAACACGGTCAGCTCCCGACCGGTTATCTCCCGTTCATCGAACAGTATCATGTGGATGAATGGCTCACGGAATACCATCCGGAATACAGCCTGATGCAGGTGACAGAGGATTCTGAATATGCGAATCAGCTGACATTCAGTTTCTCGTGGTACAGTACAGCTCCTGAGTATGTATATGCAGTGATTCCGCCGGAAGGGGCATCCTTCGGGGAGCAGCTTGCGGTTACCGGAGAACTGTATGAGGCATTCGGTATTCGGCCGGAGTTCTATGTACAGGAAACAAGCACGGAAACGCTTGCCGGAAAGAACGCGCTTACAGGTATCCCACAGCCCGAAAATGACACACTGGCGGAATCCTGCCGGCGTATTGCGGGCTGGGATAATGCGAAACTGAGTGACTGTGTGATCCTTGCAGACAACGAGCTGCTGACGCCGGAAAAGGCGTATAATATTGACCGCGCAAGATGGTCGCATTACCGCGTTTTCCTGAAAGCAGGCACAACACTTGATGAAGCAGAAGTGCTGGATCAGTGGAAAGCACTTCTGCGGGCTGAGGGCTATCCGGAACATACGCTGGAAAACTTCACCTGCCAAATCACGGAAACGGACGGCGGGTATTATGTATCAGTCACACAAAGCGCATACAAAAATGTGTCGCTTGCGGATTGCCTCAGAAGCTTCCCGAATGTGGAATGTATTGACGCGCAGTATTGTTACCATACACAAGACCGGCCGAACCATCAGTTTGACTACTGTTTCCGCTTTACCTGTGACCGCACGCCGATTGCGGATGATTTTTCGGCGCTCGGAGATGTTCAGATATCTGATATGACCTATGGAAGTCCGCTGCCGGAGAATGAATGGTATCTGACATTGTCACAGGAAGCGACTTATTCGGATTACTTCAATGCAGCAAAATATCTGCAAACGCTGGATTTTGTGCATGATCTGCATCTGGTTTTCGCTTCTACGGAATTGGCAGATACAAATGAAGATGCACATATCCTCTTCCCGGAGCCGGATGTCATCTACCATCGCGGCGATGTGACAGAGGACGGCGCTGTTGACGTTGCGGATGCGGTACTGCTGGCGCGCTTCTGCGCAGAGGACAGCACAGCCGTCATCACCGATCAGGGTAAGCAAAACGCTGATGTGAACCATGACGGCAATATCGAGCTTGATGATGTGACTGCGACTCTCAGAAAAATCGCAAAGCTCGATTGATATGCAAATTCTTCATGACAATCTATAGATGAAAGCAGCCGCCGATGTGCTTGAACACATCGGCGGCTGTTTTTGACTGTATATGATGAATTGCGGATTACGCACCCGTTTTGTAGTCAACAACAGAAATCTCCTGCATCAGCTGTTTTGCAGAATTGATGAGCCGTTCAAGTTTTTCTGCAACTGCATCAGTATAGTATTTCTCACCGCACTGATCACATTCCAGACAGGGGACATTTCTGATGATGATAATACTGTTCTGAGAATTCACAACATGAGTTGTCGTTGATTCGGTGTGGGTTTTGTTTTTGCAGAACATACACATGAAATTCTTTCCTATGGCAATTCAGCCGTCAAACCGTCTTCTGCACTTCCTGTGCGAGCTCCTGTACTTCCTCCAGCGTCAAGCCGGTTGCCTGAGCGATCTGTTCTTCAGTGAGCACGCCCATTGTCAGAAGCTGCATTGCAATTTTCACGGCTTTTCCCCACTCTGCCTGCGCCGCTGCTTCCGTTCTCATATCCTCAATTGCCTTGCACATTTCGCTCACTCCTTCCGGTGAATCTTTCAGGTATCGTGTCTTCTCAGCCAATGCCGGTGTCAGCATTTCGTCTGCGCGTTTGCAGCGAAAATCATGCACCAGCTGCGCCAGCGCCGATGTATCGTTTTTGTTGTCATACGCACCGTTCACAAACATAATGTGCGCACCGTCGTCCAACAGTGTACCATTTTCTATGTCCGTCCGTTCAAAGCTGTAAAGCAGCTTGCCCTGTCCGCGCACATCACTTTCCGTAATGAAAATCACATAGGTGATCGGCAGTTCCGTGAACTCCTGCTTCGCTTGCAGAAACTCCACATCCATGACGCTGGAATGATACCGCGCACGCTGCGGCGTCGCGCCTTTGTCAGCACGCTGCACTTCGAGATTGAATTTTCGCCCCTTGCTGTCCGTGCCGAGCACATCCAGGCAAAGCGACCGCGCACCTTGCAGGCGCTTCGCATCATACTGCGTTTCTTCGGAAATCAGTTCCAGATCGTCAATGCCGGTGATGATGCGCAGAACCGTCTGCGCCAGCGGCAAATCGTTTTTGAAGAGCGCACGCATGAAGTCATCATCAATCGGGCGGTAATTCTCAATCGTCCGCAGATCATCTTCGTGCCACTGCGCCGGTGTTTTCATAATCATAGCGGTTTTCTCTCCTTTATTATATCATAGCTTCTCAAAATTATCAAGAGGGCGCGCCGAAAAATTCGCTCATGTCCTCGTCACCGCGACCAGCACGCGCTCCCGCATGACCGCGCTATCTATATAATAGTCGCGAGTTTTCTTCCACGCACGGTATGCAGCCGGATCTTCGGGCGGCGGATTCTGCTGCCGGTTCAGCAGATCACAGTAATCGCAGGCGTTCTGATTGACCGAACGCGCGACCGCCTCGAATGTCCCGCGCTTCTGCATCTACGCGGCGAGCTTCGGATGATTCTCTTCCATAAAGCGCATCCAAGCCTGACCGTAATAACCAATCGTATCCTGATTCATATATTTGCTCCTTTCATCTGCGGTAAAAGCCGTCCGGCGTAAAAGAGCCGTTTGGCAAATATTTCCCGACTTCTTCACAGCTGCAGCGGCGAATTGCATCCTGCACAAATGTAGTACCGAACACGCGCTCAGCAGTGCCGGCAAGTTCTGCCGCTTCTTTCAGTTCGGTTTCTGTCTGCGCAAGTTTGCTCTGCAAATCTTCGACTGCTTTCTTCTGATCTGCCACCAGATTGTAGACGCGCTTCCAGTTATCAGCGTTGATCGACGGATAGCCTTTCAGTGTTGCAGCTGCCTGCTCGTGCGTATATTTCTCCGAATACCGCAGACCGAATACGATCTCGCACTTTTCTTTTAGTACGATATATGTTTTCAGTTCACTCTGTACTTCTTCCAGCTGTTCTCTCAGTTTCAGGACAGCCTGCTCTTTTTCGGCAAAGTCTTTTCGGATTGAAGCCAGCGTCGCGCCCTCGTTAATCATTTTGTTGAGCCGCAGCAGCGCATCCATCTCCGGATCATTTTTCCAGCAAACCGGATTTGTTTTGTCGATGCGCCGCAGCCGGATTTTTCCTTCACGGACTGAGCGCATATAATGTACCATTGTTTCGATCACAATCTGATTCGGCAAATGATTTGCGCGAACCTTCGGCAGTTCAGTCTGAAAGAATCGCTCATATTGGGGAAGATATACGATCCGGCGCTTGAGTGCTTCCTCTGTGTACTTTTCTCCGAGCG